>JAUVJW010000001.1 GCA_030596465.1 Candidatus Fermentibacteraceae bacterium
GCATTTGCCGCCAGAACAAAAGAAAAAGCTCTCATCCTGTCTGCTCTTGCCGAGACCGGCGGTAATCGCAGAAAAGCAGCAGAGATTCTTGGAGTGAGTTACAGAACACTCCTCACAAAGATCAAAGATATGGAAATCACAGTATAATGACCGGAGAAAAAGCAGTTGTTCTTCTCAGCGGAGGGCTGGACTCTACCACTGTACTTGCCATGGCAGCAGATGATAGCATGGAGGTTACCGCACTCTCGTTCAGTTATGGTCAGAAACACACCCGGGAACTGAGCAGGGCAGAGGTCATTGCAAAGCACTTCGGTGTGAAAGAGCACATAGTCATTGATCTTGACCCCGAGCCTTTTAAGGGTTCATCTCTCACGGGGGATATTCAAGTACCTGAGAGCAGGGAAAGTATTTCAGACCGGATACCTTCCACCTATGTTCCTGCCAGAAACACTGTATTTCTTTCGATTGCTCTGGGAATAGCTGAATCAAGAAAGGCAAAACACATATTCATTGGAGTTAATTCTGTTGATTACAGTGGCTACCCGGACTGCCGGCCTGAATTCATAAAGGCATTCCAGCACCTTGCTGACCTCGCTACAAAAGAAGCCGTCAACGGTAATCCTCCTATAATTCAGGCTCCTCTTCTGTACATGACAAAAGCGGAAATAATTAGAAAAGGAACAAAACTGGGTGTTGACTACGGAATGACACTGAGCTGCTATCAGCCAAACACAAAAGGGGAGAGTTGTGGTGTTTGCGATGCCTGTATTCTGAGGCTTGAGGGGTTCAGAGCGAATGGGTTAACTGATCCCGCGGAGTATCGAAAGACTTCGGATGGCAGTTGAATACCGAATAAAGGAAATGGTACTGACTCTTCAGGGTGAGGGTGCCCTGACGGGAACCGCAGTGGTGCTTCTGAGGTTTGAAGGATGTAACCTGAACTGTGACTTCTGCGACACTGATTTCACGGGTACAAACGGTGAAGGCGGTGGGATCTTCAGCACAGCGTTGGAGCTGGCGGAGGCGGTGCAGAGCAAATGGGTATCAAACACACAGGTAAATGTGCTTTGCACCGGCGGTGAGCCTCTTTTGCAGTTTGACCGGCAACTGATAAAGGAATTTCATGCAAAAGGCTTTAAAATCCTGATTGAAACAAACGGAACCATTCCCGCTCCAGAGCACATTGACTGGATATGCGTAAGTCCCAAATCAAACGGGATTCTTCTTCAACACAGTGGAGATGAGATTAAAATAGTCTGGCCACAGGAAAATATAGATCCCAAAAGCTATGCAGATCTTAAATTCAATAATTTCTGGATTCAACCCAGGTTTGATGAGAACTATAAAAAGAATCTGCAAACCTCAATTGAATACTGTCTGGCCAATCCACAATGGCGGCTGAGTATTCAGACCCAGAGGTATACAGGTATATCATAGGAGAAAAGATGGAGATATACAGAGAATTCAAATTCGACGCGGCTCACAGACTGCCCAATCTACCCGATGGCCACAGATGCGCGAATCTTCACGGACACACATTCGCAGTTTTCGTTCACATTGAAGGCAAAGTGGGAGACGATACCGGCTGGGTGAAGGATTACGGTGAAATAAAGAGCGTCTGCGCTCCTGTGATAGATATGCTGGATCACCGTTATTTGAATGATATTGCCGGTCTGGAGAACCCGACCAGTGAGAGAATTGCCCAATGGTTATGGAAAAGAATCAAACCGTCTCTTCCCGAATTGACCATGCTTGAAGTAAAGGAAACTGCATCTACCGGATGCCGTTACAGAGGATAAAGCCAATGAAAGATATTCAGAGTACCCTCGATTACAGGAACATCTCACTCCGGGAAGCGGGAATCAGGGATCTCAAGTATCCCATTACAATCCTCGACCGTGAGCAGAGAGAGCAGACTACAGTAGCGGATATCTCCATGTCTGTCAGTCTTCCTCATCACTTTAAAGGCACCCACATGAGTCGCTTTCTGGAAGTTCTGACTTCAAGCGGATGCCGGTTTACGGGCAGCACAATACCTGTTGTTCTCAAGAAGCTGAAGGAAACACTTGAGGCTGAATCAGCAAGAATCCGAATTGAATTCCCATACTTTTTAACAAGAGAGGCGCCAGTTACCGGCGCTGCGGCAAAAATGGGTTATTCATGCGCCTTTACCGGAGAATCGAGCAACGACAGGGAAGATTTTATACTTACCGTAACAGTTCCAGTGGGTACCCTTTGCCCATGCAGCCGGGAGATCAGTAATGCTGGCGCGCACAATCAACGGGGCTACATCACCATGGATGTACGAACTGAGAAACAGCAGGATGGCACCTTCGCAATGATCTGGATTGAAGAGCTTGTAGAAATTGCAGAGGCTTCAGCTTCATCACCCCTTTACACAATACTGAAACGCCCTGATGAGAAATTTGTAACAGAACAGGCATACAACAACCCTGTATTCGTGGAAGACATTGTAAGAAATGTAGCAGAAAAACTGAGAAAAGACACAAGAGTAACCCAATTCACAGTAACTGCGGAAAACCACGAGAGTATACACAACCACAACGCCTACGCAGTTGTTACTTGGAAAAAATCAGATTATCAGGGAGCTGTCTGACAAAGCAGCATTGCCGGAAACAGGGATGCTCCTCAGCACAGCAGGGGAATTCAACCATAACCAGAAACAGATGTAAAGTGATTGGCTGATAGACTTCTGTTCTGGTTATGCAGAGCACTCGATACTCTAAAGATTGCTTGACCAGCAAGAAATGGCGTTGTATAATCTTACTAGTAAGAATATAGTTTAGCGATTGATTGGAAAGAAAAATGAACACTGTAGCAACAACAAGGATGTCGTCAAAAGGACAAATTGTTATTCCTGAGGAAATTCGAAACTCTCTTCATCTTAAGACCGGAACAAGATTCGTTGTTGTAGGTGAAGGTGATGTCGTGGTTCTTAAAACAATATCTCCACCATCCTTTGATGAATTCGAGGAAATAGTTTTACAAGCAAGACAAGCTGCAATTGAATCAGGAATGGAACCAAAGGATATCGAAGACGCCATTAGAGAAGTGCGATCTGAATTGAGATGATAAAGCCCGCTGTATTTGTGAAGAAATATTTGAGTGAACCATCGCATTAACCAGACACCGGCGTTATGGAGCCAGCTCAAGTTACACCAGTGCTGGCTATGCACATGTTGGCCAAAAGAATGCGATGAGTTGATGCTAACACAACACTACACCTTGAACGTTCACTCCCTTTCGTAATTGTGCAAGATTTACCGGAGCAGAGAAGCTGAGAGGGATGACAAGAGCTTGATGATGAGTACTATCCGGCAGATTGTACAATTCGGGTAATACTGGATAACCACTCTTCAAACATCTCTACAGGCATAGAGAAGGTGCTTATCAGGTTCAGCGACGCCGTGGAGAGAATTATTCAATCTTTATAGCTTCTCCAATGGTGCGACCTGACGACCGCATTAACACGGACTGGCAAGGCTACTCATATCACCACGGTAGTTTTGTCAGTCGGTTATAGATTTTTAGTTCAAGGCCCTTTTCGGCTCCATTGGTATTCTTGCAGCGTTATTGACTACGATCAATACAATATACATACTAATCATACTAAACAGGAAATCAAAGTACTATTGAGTATAGCTGAATTCAGAGAATTGTAGTGTGCAAATGAGCGTTGCGGATCCAGGATCGTTGAACAGATTGAGAGAAATGATGCGACAATATGCGAACAGGGTTTTAGCAATCGTTACAGCTTCACTTTTTATTGGTTGCCATCAAGTACACACTACTGTTCAAGAAACAACTTCAAGACATGAAACAGCACTTCAGTGGGTAACACCTGCGGTTAGCGCACCTCGTCTTCAGCACCGCATATTCTACAGTGCAGCAGCAGGATCAGAAGTCAGCTACCACATTTACATACCGGAGATTTACGATGAGGAAGAAACAAAGTGTTTTCCAGTATTGTTCTGGCTGCATGGTCATGGCGGAGGTTTGATTGGAATTCCATATCTCGCAGAGCACTTCGATCTCGCCATCCGCAATGGGGAAATGCCTCCTGTACTTATTGTTTTTCCCAATGGGCTGTTCGAAAGCATGTGGTGCAACTCCAAGGATGGAAGGGTGCCAATGGAAACAATCGTTGTGGAAGAGCTGGTGCCGCATATTGACTCTATCTTTCGCACCATTGCTTCAAGGGAGGCTCGGCTTATTGAAGGCTTCAGCATGGGCGGCTACGGTGCGGCACGATTAGGTTTCAGGTATCATGACATATTCGGCGCAGTTTCAATACTGGGGGCTGGACCGTTGCAATTAGAGTTCAGCCCGTCTGTCGGTCCTTCAAGGAAGGTACTCACCCGCGAGAGAGTGCTGCGTGATGTTTACGGGGGCGACCAGGAGTATTTCAGAACACAGAGCCCATGGGTGCTGGCGGAACAAAATGCGTTTCCATTAAGCAGCAATTCGCACTTGCGTATAGCAATCGGCGAATGTGACGAAACCCTGGACTTTAATCGCGACTTTGACTCGCGCCTGACAGACCTTGGTATTCCTCACACCTTTGAAGTACTACCTGATATTGGTCACAATACCATGGCGCTTTTCAATGCGATGGGTGACAGCAACTGGGAGTTCTACCGTAATGTATTCGGAGAAAATGTTCCCGACTTTGGCCCATGACGAAATGCTTTACTGCAATACTTTAGACGGCAACGGCTACTTCATTATACTTATGCATATGCCGGTTTTATCTGCGCGGAACGCGCTAAGTAATGTCTGTTGCTTGAAGTATATCTGCAGATGAATTTCGCAGGAATTTACCCTTGACTGTACTCCGCCTCGACTGTAATAGCTATGCCGCCTCTGATCCCGAAGTCGGCCTGTACTCGACACCATCTCGGGTGAATGGCTTCAACTATATCATCAAGAATCATGTTTGTTACATGTTCGTGAAAAACACCCTTGTTCCGGAAAGATAGAAAGTAGAGTTTCAGAGATTTTGATTCGACAATCTTCAAATCAGGAACATAGCTGATTGTTATCTTTGCAAAGTCCGGCTGACCGGTTTTGGGGCACACACAGGTGAATTCGTCGGATGTGAGTGTTACTGTGTAATCCCGTTCCGGGTTAAGATTGGGAAATGCTTCCAGACCCTTGAATTCGCCGGTAGAGTTTCCCAGCAGGGAAAGGTCATCCATATTGTTTTCGTGTGTCATTTTTCTCCAATATCTGAATTGGTCATTCTGCGGATTGCAGATACGAGATCATGCATTGCATAGGGTTTACTGATTACCTCGTGCATTCCTTCAATACCGGTAAGTCGATCTCCCGCGTAACCGGTTGTGAATACCGCAGGAAGATTGCCCCCAAGGGAAAGAATCTCTTTGTATGCTTCCGGCCCATTCATCTCAGGCATTATTACATCGAAGACAAGCATTTGAATTTCATCCATTTTACTTTTGAAGATGTTCACGGCCTCTTTTCCGTTGGTTGCCCTTAGAACTCTTATTCCCGCTGCCCCCAGTCCTTCAATCGCGAGGTTCATTACACGTGGATCATCCTCTGCAAGAAGAACGCATATTGAGCGGACATGCTCTGTAGTTTTAGAAAGGGTCGAATTTCCCGGCTTTTCCGGTTTTACCGGCGGAGAAGAGGAGAGAGGATCAATTTTCAGTTTTGGGAAATAGATTATTAGTTCAAGGCCCTTTTCGGTTCCATTAATAACATCAATGTATCCGGAATGCTCTCGTACTATTCCAAGAACAGTGGAAAGACCAAGACCTGTACCTTCATCAGGCATTTTTGTTGTGAAGAAGGGTTCAAAAATGCTTCTGTGTTCTGATTCAGGGATACCGGGGCCGGAATCCTTAACTGCGATGGTAACATAATTGCCGGGATTTACAAACCCACTTGTGGCTTTGTAAGGTACTGTTAGAGATACTTCATCCAGTACAATATTGATGCTTCCACCGTTTGGCATGGCATCACGGGCATTGACGCACAAATTCATCAATACCTGCTCTATATGACCGGAGTCCCCGAATGTCCAGCAATCCTCACAGTGAATCTTCGTCGAAATGACTATGTTTTCCTCCATGATTCGCGATAGTAACTTGCTGAAATTGCCGGTTAGTACGCTGAGATTTACACTTTGCAGTTCCGGTTTCTTCTCGCGACTGAAAAGTAGAAGCTGTTTTACAAGTTCTCTTCCTTTTTCAGCGGCTTCAACTATGGGTTCTGAAACATCTCTTATCACAGGGTCGTTGTCCGACACTCTGTTCAGTATATCACAGTATCCCATTATCACATGGAGCAAGTTATTAAAATCGTGGGCAACACCCCCGGCAAGACGGCCGATAGCTTCCATTTTCTGGGATTGAATATCCTCAATTTCCTTCTGCATCGAGGACAGTTCCTTTTCCTTGATCATGGTGGTGTCAAAAAGAATACCGGAGATTTGCAGAGGTTTTCCACTTGCAATAGCGGCTACATTAAACCATCTGGTCACGAAATCATCTCCGGTGCAGCTGATTTCTCCAAAGGTGCTTTTCAATCTGCCGGAACAGAGGGCATACATGTTTTCCTGCATTTCATCCGAAAGTGATACCTCCATGAGCCAGTGAGAAAGACGCGGTGGCTCTTCCGGAGGTGTGTAAGCAAGAATCTGGAAAAACTCCGTGCCAGCCATAAGTCTGTCTTCTTCGACTGAAGCGCTCCAGCTGATCGCACCCGAGGCCTCAAGAGTCAGTTGAAGCTGATCCAGTTTGTATTGAAGGGCCTTTTTTGCCTTCACAAGTTCCGAAATATCCACAGAAACAACAAGAAGTGATTCCCTTCCTCTGTAGATATGTTTTCGCGCATGCATCAGAAAACACAGAGAGCGTTTGTTGTTGAGAGTTATCTCAATTGGGACTGCCTCGCTATGAGATGTTGAAAATTCCTGATCTAGGAACGCTTTTACTCTAAGTCGAGATCTATCGTCAACAATATTAAGAAGGTCACTGTTTTCTTTGTCGAATCGCGAAAAGCCGTATTTTGTAAGAAGTGATTGGTTTACATACACAATCCGGGTACCCTGCAAGATGATAATACCAATATTTTCGTCAAGAGATATTTCTTCATAGAGATTGTTGATCTCGGTCAGGCGGTTAAGCAGTGCCTGATGAGTTTGTTCTCTGCCTCTGATAAAAAATATTGCTATTATTGAAATAATTGACGCGATGCAAAGTGGTATGGCAACTGTGCTGAAAACATATATGGAAAAGGAAGTCGGAAGAACAAGTATCCATGCGAGATAGATTGCTGCTGATCCCGTTCCTGTAAAAAGCTGAAACGGAATACCGGATATCCCGAATCTGGATTTTTCAGCATATCTGAGAAGCATTCCAAAGATAAATGCGGAAAGAATAATGCCGAGGCCGGGCAGCATTCCAGCGCCGCCAATTAATATTCTGTACACGATAAGTGGAACTACAGTTATGATGCCCACCACAGGTCCGCCTGTAAGAGCTGCTACAACTATAATGGGAGTACGCATATCAATCAGGATACCAGGGAGAACCTCTACACTGAAAAACATCGCTAGAATTCCGCAGAAGGCAAAGACCAGTCCCTGGACAAGTATATCACCAGCTGGTCTTCTGATGGCTTTCCACCTCGAAAGTCTGGTGAGGAACAGGAAAGACACAACAAGCAATGTGGAATTCTCAATCAGAGCTTTGAGGATATCAGTTCTCAAATATTATCCTTTTGTTCAGGCCGGTTTAACCACCTTGAATGCTTCCTCCGGTGTGAGACCGGGATTCTCTGATATCCAGTCGAGAATGTGCCAGGCCCCTTTTGCAGTAATGCCATTTTCAGAACACCATACTATCGTATCTCGTATTCTATCTTCTTTCAGGACTTTCAGCCAGTCTTTACCGGCTCTTCTTGACCCTCTCATGCGATCAGCCAGCAGACTTGCCAGAGGTTTTGGTTTTAAATCTGCGCTGGCAAGAAGATCATCGTAAAGGTCGCAGAGTTCAAGATTAAGAAGACGATCCATGAGGTGATTACTGAGTCCCAGTTTCCTGTAAATGTCGCGTCTTTCCCATGGTTTTCGGGGTAGAAGTTTTTGAAGGCTGTTGAATGTCTCAGCAGGAATCGGTTGAGGGGGAAGGTCTGTATCCGGATACATCCTGTCTGCACCGGGAAGTATTCTCTCAAAATCCGTGTTTCCACCTGGAAGAGCCTGTCTGGTTTCCGGGGGGACTTCCTGGAATGCCTCTTCAATTCTGATACAGATTTCCTTCACTGTGGTTTCGAGGTCTTCTTCAGGACCCGCGAAAACAAGAGCGGCATCTTCAGGGGAGAGGTTCATGTTTGCTCTAAGTGTTTCTGTTGCCCCGGTAAGTACCGGGTTGTATTGTATACATGCAATAACTCTGACTCTGCCACGAAGCTCATCAAGGAATGTGAGCCCCGGTTGTGTTGGCCAGTTTGCGTACTTCTCAAATCCGGGAAGAACCATGACTGCAGCTTTATGATTTCTGGTTTCAAGTATCTCCGGGTTGAAACCTTCACCGGCAGTTGTGATTCTGTTCAGTAAAGTAAATTCCGGTTTGTAATGGTCAGCTGTAAAATCTGATGATCTCAGCTGGTGGCGAAGGTCAAGAAGTGCCTTCTGCCTGTATGCCTCAATCCTTGAAAGAGATTCGATGTAACCAATTTTTGCAACACCCTTTATTTCAATTCTGGTTCCGCCTCGAATGGATACATTCACATCCTGTCTTACAGAACCAATTCCCCTTCTTACCAGATGCGTGGAACGCATGGTTTCGCCAATTAGTTTTGCGGCAATGGCCATTTCAAGAGGGGTGTAGAGTTCGGGAGCTGTTACAGGCTCAACCAGAGGAATTGAGAGGCGATCAGTACGGTAAACCACATGATGACCTATATCGGACACCTCGCGACAGGCATCTTCTTCCATACTCATTTGTATAAAATGAAGTTTCCTGCCAAGAAATGGAATGACCCCGTTAACCCCGACAATTGCTGTTCTCTGAAAACCGGTTGGAATGGATCCGTCAAGGTATTGCTTGCGGGTGATGTGAAGTTCGTCCACCAGAGACATGTTGAACATCATTGCAAGTTGGAGAGAATAGTTGATTGCTTCCGGGTTAGCCTGGAACGGAGGTGTGTCATCCATCTCATATGTGCATACAGAATCATTATACAGGAGGTAGTGAACCTGTTTCTTTGTTTTAAATTCCATGAGAGCTGTTCCATCGTATTCTCCGAATTCGCTAAGCGTGGGACGCATATGACGGAGAATTTCCTGGTGGTGTTCATCGTTCCGGATTCTTGTGGAGCACCGGCAGAACAACTTCCCGGCGGTAGCAAGCTGCTGATGGGTTTCCAGACCTCCTCTGAAACCCAGTTCACGCAGTTCAGTGTAATCCCGCAAAGTTTTTCCTTTCATTACAATGTGTTGGTTAAATAATTGATATCTCGAAAATAACGATTGGAACTGTCAAGGTAAACCGGGATAGGTATTGACCGACTGAGCAGTGAAGGCTATTATCGTATTGTGAGATTGGAAGCAATACCTTATGTAGCCGCTTCTCCCGCTCGTTCGGGGGGGCGGTATTTAATTTAGCTTCCGTTTAACATGAAAGGAGTTACAATGAACATCGAGATCAGCGCGAGGCATTTTGAACTTACCGATTCTTTGAAGGAGCATGTTGACGAGAAATTGTCCGTTCTGGACAAATTCTACGATGGTATTGATGATGTACATGTTATTCTTGAACTCTCTTCCGGAATGAGCAGATCACATGTGCGTTTACGTGGGGACAGGCTTAGACTTGATTCAAAAGCCAAGGGTCATGATATGTATTTTTCCTTTGACGATTGTGTCTCTTCTCTTGAGAGACAACTGAAAAGATTCAAGGAAACCCATCATAACCACCCACATAGAGAAAAAAATGGTAAAAAGCTTATCTCAGGTGCCTGGTATGTTGCCGCCGAGCCTTCGGAGTTAACGGTTCCAGTTCTTCTTGAGGATGCTGCAGAATTAAAGAAATATTCCACAAATGCTGCAATGACTGAATTTGAGGTTAGCGGTTCTGATAAAAATCTGATTTTCTATAATACCGAGACCGATTGTTTCAGCGCTGCTTACAGAACCTCAAGTGGAGCCACTCAGGTGGTTGAGCTTGCACGCCGGGAATAGACGGTGCAGGACCGTTATCCCGACCCGGAGACTTTTTCTGTAGGTGTTTTGTATAAGTGTCTTGGTAAGAGGTTGTCGCTTGATAATATAACCGACACACGGGGATACGATCGTATGGTTGTATCCCCGGATATCAGTCGACCCGGTCTTTGTCTTTCCGGATACACATACAAGTTCATGCACGACAGAATACAGATATTCGGCGATACTGAAATAGCTCTTCTGAACCAGTTGTCTCAAAGTGAAAGAATTACCGCTGTAGCTAATGTATACGATTTCCCCGTTGTGTGCAGTATTGTTACCAAGGGTCTTTCACCGCCCGATGAACTGGTTTCAGCGGCTCGGAAAACAGATACAGCGCTGTTTCTTTCCCCGGAGGATACCACTCCGCTGATACACGAGTTAACGGATTTTCTTGGAGAGGTTTTTGCTTCCCATGTTTCGCTTCATGGAACGCTTGTAGATGTTTACGGTGAGGGACTTCTTGTGATGGGCAGGAGCGCAATCGGGAAAAGTGAAGCAGTTCTCGGTCTTGTAGAAAGAGGACACAGGCTCGTTGCCGATGATCTGGTAAGGGTAAGAAGGGCTGTTAATCGTCTGATCGGCACAGGTGATTCCCTGATTGGTTTTCACATGGAGATACGCGGAATTGGATTTGTAAGTATCGCAGAGCTGTTCGGCGTTGGCGCAACAAAGGAGTTGCAGTCGGTTGACCTTGTCGTAAGGCTTCTTGACGCAGATATTGTTGACGAGGCAGATCGATCGGGGCTGGAAGAAAAACACATGACTATTATGGGAGTTGATGTTCCAATGGTTGAAATACCGGTGCTTCCAGGAAGAAACATCACTCTTCTTCTGGAAGTTGCCGCTATGATGAATATACAGGCAAAAGATACCGGATGTACCTCTGCCGAGCGGCTGAACAGAAAGCTTATAGCCCGCATGGGCAGAAAAAGATTAAGGGATAAATATGACGGAAGAGATGGTAACTGTTCCCAATAAGCTGGGCATTCATGCTCGACCGGCGGCACTGATTGTAAGAGCCGCTGTTGAATTTGATTGCGATATATGGGTGAAAAGTCCAGCTGATAAAGTTAATGCTAAAAGCATAATGGGTGTTATGACACTTGCTGCCTCCGGGGGAACCGCTGTTACTGTTTCCGCAGATGGAAAGGAAGAAAGAGAAGCGGTAGATGCCGTTGTGGAAATTATTAAAAGCGGTTTCGGCGAAGAGATGATCTAATGTTGTTTAGAGGTATTCCGGCTTCTCATGGTATTGCTATTGGTTCCGCTTTTCTTCTGAAGGTTGAAGAACTCAGACATGCCAGAAGAATATTGGAATCTCATGAAGAGGCTGAAGGGGAAGTTAAAAGATTTCAAACTGCTGTCTTCTCCGTTCGCCATGATCTTGAAAACATTGCAGACTCAATGGGAGATGTTGTTGAGGGTCGCCAGATCCTCGAATTTCTCCTGCTTCTCCTCCAGGATCCTATGATAAAAAAAGAGGTGGAAGGCGGGATACTGACCGGGATGGTTAATGCGGAATATGCGGTAAGCACCACATTTCGCGGGGTTATGGAGAAGTTTGATGTAATGGATGACCCGTACATCCGCGAAAGAGTGGCGGATGTAAAAGATGTTGGCCGCAGGCTTATTGAGAAGCTTATAGGCACAGAGAAAGAGGCACTGAACAATCTTGAACAGCCAGTGGTTCTTGTGGCAAAAGATCTTGATCCCTCGGAGACAGCCGGGCTGAAGCCGGGCCAGGTTCTCGCTTTCGTTACAGACATGGGCGGTAGAACCTCACACACAACCATCCTTGCAAGGGCTCTTGGTATTCCGGCAGTGGTTGGGCTCCAGAGGATCACTTCGGAAATACACCCCGGTGACACGCTGATTGTGGATGGCATACACGGTCATGTGATTGTGAATCCCACGGAAGAGGAACTCAAATACTATCGTGATGTTAAGGCCAGATTCATGGAAGCTGAGAACCTTCTTCAGCAGATGAACCCCGGGCCGGCCCTTACTGAAGACGGGAACAGGATAGAACTTGCGGCAAATATCGAACTGCCCCATGAAGTTGAACTTGTTAAGAAACTTGGAGCGGATGGCATTGGTCTGTTCAGAACAGAATTTCTTCGTCTTATACAGGAGAACGGAGAGAATGAGGAAGATCACTACGAGATATACGAGAAAATAGCGTCTGAGATGCTGCCGAAGTCGGTGATAATCAGGACATATGACATGGGTGGAGACAAGTTCAGAACAGGGCTTGATACAGTCAGAGAAGCAAATCCCTTTCTGGGATACCGTGCGGTAAGAATAGGTCTGGAAAGACCCGCGGAGTTCTCTATTCAACTTCGAGCTATTCTGAGAGCTTCTGTGCATGGGAATATTCGGTTGATGTTCCCAATGGTAACCCATGTTGAACAGCTTCGCCGACTAAGAGATTTACTGAAACTGGTTCAGAATGATCTCACTGCTCGCGGGATTCCCTTTGACAAAAAAATGCAGATCGGTATTATGGTGGAAACTCCCGCAACTGTTATTGCCCTTGACCTGATGTTACCCTATGTGGATTTTGTTTCAATTGGAACAAACGATCTTACTCAATACACTTTAGCAGTTGATCGGGGGAATCCCAGGGTAGCCGATTTGTACGACTCTTTCCATCCGGCGGTTTTAAGACAGATAGATACTGTTGTGAGGGTTTCTCATTCTCAGGGCAAATGGGTTGGGGTTTGCGGATCCATGGCTGGTAATCCCCTCGCGGTTCCACTTCTGATTGGCTTTGGAGTTGACGAGCTGAGCGTAGCCCCCTCATTAATTCCGGATGTGAAGAAAATGATCGCGGTGGTTTCTACCTGCGCAGCCCGGGAGATGGCGGAAAAATCACTTTCGATTGAAACCGGACTAATGGTCAGGGCCCTTGTTCACTCTTATGTAATTGGGAAATACCCGGAAATTCTACTTGACGAGAACGACTGGAAAACTGGAGGCTGACACACATGCATTGTATCATTCCCGCCGCGGGCAAAGGCACAAGAATGCGGCCGCTTACGTGGTCTATTCCGAAACCCCTGATTCCTGTTGCCGGTCGTCCCATGCTGGCTCATGTTATAGATTCGCTGCTGGAAGCCGATGTGGATCACATTACACTTGTTGTTGGTTATCTGGGAGACTCCATTGTTTCATGGGCAAGAGCCGCTTATCCACATATAAAAATAGATCATGCTGTGCAGGAAGAGGCCGATGGACTGGCTTCAGCGGTACTCCTTGCAGAGCAATATGTGACAGATGGCCCATCCATGATTGTTCTGGGAGACACCCTTTTTGCAGCGGATCTGTCTGTTCTAAGGGGTGAAACCAGAAACATGATTGTTACTTCTCCGGTTGAAGATCCTTCAAGATTCGGTGTGGTTGTAATGGAAGGCAGCAGTGTCGCTAAACTCATAGAAAAGCCTTCGGAACCCATAAGCAATCTTGCTATTGTTGGTGTCTACTACTTTGCCAGTGGTAGAAAACTAATGGAGTACTGCCGGGAGTTGAAAGAAAAAGATATAAAAACCAGAGGTGAGTATCAACTGACAGATGCAATGCAACTCATGCTGCAAAGCGGTGAGCCATTTGGAATACTTGATATTAAAGGATGGTTCGACTGCGGAAAACCTGAAACTCTTCTGGAGACTAACAGAGAGCTTCTTAACAGAAACGGTGGCTTCGGTACTCCTGTAATTGAGAACTCTGTTGTGATTGATCCCTGCTTTTTTGGAGAGAAAACCGTTATCAGGAATTCTGTTGTCGGGCCCTGGTTTTCCGGCGGAACCGGCGTTCTTATAGAGAATTCAAGGCTAAGCAACACCATTGCCGGAGCAGATTCCGAGTTTAAGCATGTGATGCTGACAGAATCAGTTACAGGAGAGAGATCAATAGTACACGGATCTTTTTGCAAGGTATATACAGGTGACGATTCAGTTGCGGAGATATAACAAACGGATTGCTCTGTACGCGTCTTCCTCTGCCAACCGTGGAGGCACGGGTGTCTACACCAGACGATTGATTACCGGATTCAGGAAGGCTGGAATCACGGAGGTTGTGCCACTTGACCCGGGAAGTTCAGGTTTTGCGGGGAAATTGATTTCGGAGCATTTTTCAATTCCACGAATGGTTAGAAAAGAAGGATTTGACCTTCTTCATCTTCCCGCGTTCGGTGGAAAGGCTGTTAACGGTGTACCTTATGCAGTTACAGTACATGACATGGCATTTATGGTACGATCGGACTGGTTTCCCACCCTCAGATCTATTTACTACAGGTTTCATTTTCCGAGAGTAGCCCGCGGAGCGTCTGTAATTATCGCGGACAGCGATTTCACCGTTTCAGAAATAAAAAAGTATCTGGGGCTTGATGCCTGCAGGGTTTATCTGTCAGCACCAGGGAATAACGCTGATGGAGCCATGTTCAGGAAATCTTTTGGCATTGAAGGCAGGTATATTCTCTCAACCAGTACAATCGAACCAAGGAAAAACACAGATGCTTTGCTTGAGGCCTGGCATTCCATCAAACTGGTACATCCTGAATTAACCCTTGTTATCGCGGGTCGGTGGGGTTGGGGCAGGAAGGAAACAAAGCAGGACTTGCTGAATACACCGGGGGTCAGGTGGGTTGGCTCTATTACAGGTGAGCAACTTATGAGTGCTTTTTCAGGTGCCAGATTGCTGGTTTATCCTTCTCTTTATGAGGGGTTTGGTCTTCCTCCCCTGGAATCTGCCGCTTCGGGTGTTCCCTTTGTTATCGGACCTGCTGAAACACTTAGGGAAATCTTCGGATCGGTCGCCGCAGGAATATCCGGCAGGAGAGCTGAATCAATTGCCGAGTCCGTTCTTGATGCTCTGGATACACCATACAGGTCCGAGGATCTTCGAGAATTCGCCAATGAATTTACGGATGTAAAAATGGCGGAAAATACATACAAAGCCTACGGAAAGGTGCTTGGATGAAAATCCTTCAGGTATACAAAGATGTTTTTCCTGAAGTAAACGGTGGGATTGAAAGGTATGTACACGATCTCTCAATATTTTTAAAAAACAACGGTCATTCTGTAGAGATTCTTGTAGCTGGCGGCGGTGACAGAATTGTAGACGGTCTAACGGTCAGCGGTATATATTCACCGGCCAGAATTATGTCCAACCCTGTGGCACCCGGGTACACCCGTTTCCTTGCTGAGACTGATGCGGACATTATCCATTTTCATCTGCCGCTACCTTCGGCTGTATTGGGGTGGGCCCTTGTAAGGAAAAGCGGTAAAAAGCCATATATTGTTACATACCACAGTGATATAATTCGTCAGTCTTTTGTGATGCCGGTTTATGGACCGATTCTGCGCAGATTCCTTCAAGGAGCAGCGAAAGTAATAGCTACATCGGATAACTATATCCATACTTCAACCTACTTGAGCAAATTGCAAAATTCAGAAGCCATCCCCATCGGGGTTGATCTTGAAAGATTCAAACCCGATGACAGCGTGAACAGAAGTTACTACCTTTTTGTTGGGAGATTCAGAAAATACAAGGGCATATTTGTTCTTCTGGAAGCCTGGCGGAAAATGCCGGACCCACCGAAACTGCTACTTGCCGGGGGGGGTGGGCTTGTTTGCAAAGTCAGAGATTTTATCAGGGAACATAAACTTCCGGTAACAATAGTAACTGATGTTGCCGATAACGAGCTGATCAAGCTGTACCAGGGGGCGAAGGCTCTCATTCTTCCTTCAATTCAGCGCAGTGAAGCATACGGTATGGTTCAGGTTGAGGCTATGGCCTGCGGAACAGCTGTAATCAGCAGTGATCTGTCCACTGGAGTATCCTGGGTAAACAGGCACAATGAAACCGGGCTTCTTTTTGCGACAGGAGACCCGACAGCTCTCTGCGATGCGATAACCCGATTTGAGGAATCAACGGAGACCAGAGAAGAAATGTATAAAAGAGCGAGAAACAGGGCACAGAATTTCTTTAACGGTACAACTCTCTTTAGACGAGTGGAAGAATGCCTGATAAAAGCAACAGAGATCTGACATTTTTGATACTCACGGCAATTGCACTTGGTGTGGTGGATAGTCTAATTCCAAGACCAATACCATTTATGAAGCTGGGGCTTGCCAACGCGGCAGCGGTAATAGCTGTTGTGAGGTACGGTTTTTTAAAGACATTAGAGTTGAACCTTCTCAGGGTATTTGCAGTGGCTTTAATCACCGGCCTTCTGGCAACGCCTTCTTTTCTTCTCTCTGTAACAGGAGCAACAGTCAGCGCCGTAATAATGGGGTTGTGCAGGAAAGTTTTTCGGGACAGATTATCAACAGCCGGATTGTCTGTGGCCGGAGCTGTAGCATCGCTATGGGGACAGCTTCTTGTTGCCGGTATTGTTCTGCCGGGACTTCCGTTGCAGAATATTGTATTATTGCTAACTCTGTGGGGAGTTATTTCAGGTACAGCAGTTGGCCTGATTGCGCAGAAGGCTATGAGCAGGAGCCTGAAAATTGAAGCATTGCGTAAGGCCGAGGGTTAAATTAAGATACAGAGGTGGAAGGAAGACTACAGTGTTACATGGCAGATCTACGGGTTTCTGGGTTTTCATAGCTCTTGCGAGTATGATAACCGGTACGGTTTTTGGGGAGGCAGTTGGTGCTGTTTTGCCGGATCGTTCTGTGGCACTGAGGCAGTTTTTCAGTGGGGGGGCTGAGTTATCTATTGGGCCTTTGGGCTTCGATATCTATATAATCAGGTTCCATCTTGCAGAAATTGCTGTTAAACTTAATATAATGACATTTGCTGGCCTTCTTGCGGTGGGTGTTCTTTACAAATGGTTCTGACCGTAGTGGGGGTTAATTTTGGGTAAATTGGGAACCATAGAGCTTATACTGATTCTTGTCGTGCTCCTTCTTCTTTTCGGAGCAAAGAGAATTCCCGAGATCGCCAGATCCGTGGGAAGAGCTATGAATCAGTTCAGGAAAGGCTTGAAGGAAGCTGATATCAGTGCCGATGAGGATGAGAAAAAGGATGACGGAAAAAAAGAGCAGAGCGAGGAGTGATTCTGTATGGCAACTGTTAGTTACAGCGCAAAAGAGATTGACTGCAAGATTGTCTATGCAGGTCCGGGATTGTCCGGAAAAACAACAAATGTTAAGTATATTCATGGTCAGGTAGCAACTGATTCACGGGGAAAGTTGATTTCTCTGGCTGCTGGTAATGACCGAACTTTGTTTTTTGATTTCCTGCCTCTTGATTCAGGAGAAATCAACGGTTTCAAAATTCGTCTTCACCTTTACAGCGTTCCAGGTCAGGCAATGTATTCCGACAGTCGCAGACTGATACTTCAAGGTGTTGATGGTATTGTTTTCGTTGCCGATTCTCAGAAATCAAGGATGGATGCCAACATCGCCAGTTTGAGAGATTTGAAGGAGAATCTCCGCACCCAGAGGAGAAAAGGTGTCAGTCTGGTTTTGCAATGCAACAAAAGAGATCTTCATGACGCAATTCCTGTTAGTGAAATCGTTCGCGAACTTGGTTTATCAAGAGTTGCATGTCTGGAATCAGTAGCATCAGAGGGAAAAGGCGTATTTGAAACACTGCGAAGGGTAAGCCGAATGGTAATTGCAAGGTTGCATAGACAATTCGAAATACTGGAGGGAAGAGCCTGATGTCTGATTCTTTCGTTGATCTGCTGCTGGTAAGACTGGGAAGGGAAGAGGAGAAAAAGAAAGTTCTTAAACTTTTAATAACAAACCTTGACCTTTCAGTTACAGAGGCAGAGAATGCAGTAAACAACTCGCCATCAGTGATCAAAGAAGCCATTCCCATGAATGAAGCAAGAATTATCCAGAAGGATCTGTACCCCTATATTGATTTGCTGCCCAGGCTTGAAGATGAACCTGTAGATGAACCTGTGGATGAACCTGTGGATGAACCTGTGGATGAACCTGTAGTAGAAAATGAAGCAGAGGAGATACCTGAGGCGGATATTGAGCAGATCAGCACTGAGGATCTACCCCTGGAAGAAGATGAAATTTCTCAAGCCTCCGAGGTTGAAGAAGAAGATGAACCTATTGAGATAACATCGGCAAGTGAAGAAATTCTATCCACGAACAGATGTCACATCTGCGGAAGGATTCCTACAGACGGGGAAAGGCTGGCACCGTGCAGAACCTGCGGCAGACTGACTTGCAGAAACTGTTTCGACAGAATTGCCCATGTTTGTAATCATTGCGCGAAAGACGGCAGAACAATTGATCGCGCAAATGAGGGAATGGACAGCGAGGCAGAGGAGGGTCTTGAATTTGACACAGAGGAACCCACTGATGAAAACAGCGGAGGATCAAATGTTTTGAGGATTGTTGCCGGTATTCTCTTTATATTGGCACTTGCCACTGTTTTCTACTTTATAGATCCGATGGGTCTCTTTGCCGACGATCAATCCACTGTTGTCGCAGATAATGCAGTTGATACTACCGCAGTAGTAGCGGAAGACTCAACCGATATCGATATTACAATACCTGCGGACTCAACGGATTTCCCTGAAATTATCGCAGACACTACCTCTCTTCCACCGGATACCCCGGCCATGGACGACCCTTTTGCAGTGCGGTCCCTGGCACTTCCCGATAGTTGTATTCCAGGAGAAAACCCACTCACTGTGAATTTTCATCTCAGAACTCCACGGGAAGTACATGCGGATATTCCAGAGATGGAAAGCGAAATCCTGTTTGATCAGATTGAATTAATAGCATCCTCCATTCCAGTAGTGGTGGATGATGGTGCTTTTCTAGTTTATCATGATACCACAAGTGTGCTGGTTCTGGCTATTCTACACCCGGAAGAAGCAGGTGTACGAATACGGTTTATGCGCGATGTGGCAGCATGGCTTATTCCCACTCAGATCGACCAGCTTGTGCTTATCTACAGAGAGAACCGCTATCAGGAAGCCATTCTTTTCAGTCTTGTGCAGGAGGCATTTCCGGATGTGGAGGGTGTTCTCAGCCCCAGACAGTTCCAGGGTATCTTAGGCTACAGAGAAGATTGCTGGGAATCTCTATGTGGCCCGGTGACTCAGTGGCTTTCCGCAATGGAATAGTCGTTCTTTCAAGTTAAGACAAACAGGAGTTCTTTACCCATGTCAAGAGATACTAAGAGAAAACTTGTTATAATAGAGTCCCCAGCCAAGGCCAAGAGTCTAAAAAGTTATCTTGGAAAGGGATGGGATGTTGTTGCCTCCTACGGGCATGTAAGAGATTTACCCCTGAATCGTATTGGTGTTAACAGCGAAACACTTGAGCCAACATACACCGTTCTTCCCCAGAAAAGAACAGCAGTCGCAAAGCTCAGAAAAGTTGCCTCCGCCTACAAAGAGATTTATCTCGCGGCTGATCCTGACCGAGAGGGTGAAGCCATTTGCTGGCATATATATAAACTACTGCAAGGCAAGGATATTACCTTTAAGCGGATCAGATTCAATTCTATTACCAGAGATGCTATCAGAGCGGCTTCGACTGCAGCGACAGACATAGATATGGATCTTGTGGATGCTCAGCAGGCCAGGCGGGTAATGGATCGTCTGGTTGGATACAAGATAAGTCCTTATCTCTGGAGAACCGTGGGCAAGGGGCTCAGTGCCGGAAGAGTGCAGACAGTCGCGCTGAGACTGATTGTGGAGCGGGAATTGGCCATCAAAGGTTTTAATCCCAAAGAGTTCTGGCCTGTTACCGCGGAATTTGAACAGAATGGTTCCAGATTACTGACAAAGCTTTTCAAGTTTGAAGGGAAAAGAGCTGACGGCGACAGGTATTCTCCCAGCGACAAAGAAAAGGCGGATACTGTTCTGGAAAGGGTGCGCGAAGCCCTCTGGGAGATTGATTCGATTGAAGAGAAGAAGAAGGCCAGAAAGCCTGTTCCCCCTTTCATTACAAGTTCTCTTCAGGTTGCCGCATCAGGGCGATTATCTATGCCGCCATCTGTAACAATGAGAATTGCGCAGGATCTTTATGAAGGGTATGAAATAAACGGTGAAACCACAGGCCTTATTACATACATGCGTACAGACTCGGTTCGAATAGAACCTGCCGCTATCGAAGAGTGCCGCGGATTCATTACAGAAAAATGGGGAGTTGATAAGCTTTCACCCAGGCCAAGACGATACAGAGCCAGCGGTGGAGCCCAGGATGCACATGAAGCAATAAGACCCACCGATATAAAGCGTACTCCCGAGCTTATGGCAGCATTTCTTGACCCCAGGCATCTGAAGCTTTACACGATGATCTGGAAACGTTTTGCGGCTACTCAGATGGCTGATGCCGTTGTTGCTGAAACTGTTGTACTTGTTTCAGGAGCCGATGCGGTTTTTAAAGCCACCGGACAGAAGATAGTCAGCCCCGGTTTTTCAATTGCAGATCCCGCACAGCTGAAAGTCACCGGTGAAATCCCATCTCTGACGGAAGGTTCCGTCGATCTTGTGGATGTGTCTGCGGAACAGAAGTTCACAAAACCTCTTCCCAGGTACTCTGAAGCTGCACTTGTATCAGAAATGAAAAAGAAGGCAATCGGCAGACCTTCCACTTATGTATCAATAATTGCTACTCTTAAAAAGCGTACATATGTCGAGCTGAAGGAAAAGAAACTGTTTCCAACAGAGGTGGGAATGGTAACAACAGATCTTCTTATCCGACTTTTCCCTCATCTCTTTGATGTGGGGTTTACAGCCAGGCTTGAAGATTTACTTGATCTTGTAGCCTCAGGAAAGAAAACCTACAAAGAAGCGGTTTCTCAACTCTATACTCCTCTTGCGGCCTCTCTGGAGGAAGCTATGAGACGCCTTCCCGAGATAAAGGCCTCAATGGTTAAGGAAACCCCGGAGAAGTGTCCTCTTTGCGGAAAAACGCTTCTTGAAAAAATGGGCAAATTTGGAAAATTCCTGGCCTGCAGCGGTTTTCCATCATGCAGGTATACCCGTCCACTGGGAGAGGTTGCCGAGGCAGCTATGTCAGATGTAAAGTGTTCTGAATGTGGCAGAAATATGATTATCAGAAAAGGCAGGTATGGCAGATATCTCGCTTGTTCTGACCCCAATTGCGGTCGTACACAGCCTGTTCCGGTAGGTGTAAAGTGTCCTGTTGAAAACTGCACAGGGGAACTTGTCGAAAGAAAGTCCCGAAAGGGTAAGTTGTTTTATTCGTGCAGCAGATACCCGGACTGCGATTTTGCCATGTGGAGTAAACCTGTGGCGAGAGAGTGTCCCAGATGTGGATTCCCCCTGCTTGAAGAGCGAAAGAAAGGGGTGTTCTGTCCCAGTTGCAAGAAGAAGATAGACTGATTCTGGAGTCATTCAGAGATGAACTCAGCTATGGCAGGGGGCTTTCCCCGATTACGGTGAATGCATACACTGCTCAGATGACTGATTTTGTCAATAGCGGGGGCTCACTTAATAAGGGCTTCAGCGTGAGATCCATGCGTGAATTCCTCATGCAGCGGGCTTCTACAGGTTTATCACCCCGGACAATTGCCAGAATGGTCAGTTGTTTTCATACTTTTTCAAGCTGGCTTGTGGAAACAGGGCGGTCTGAAGTTGACCATGCTCAGTTACTTCAACCTCCCAAAGTACCCTGTAATCTTCCGGGATTTCTGGGTATCAGCGAGGTAAAAAGCGTTCTTAACTCGTATGATCTTTCAGTGTCCAGGGGAATCCGCAACAGAGCCGTGGTGGAACTGCTGTATGGAGCCGGTCTCAGGGCTGCGGAAGCGGCATCTCTTCTTCTTCACAACACAGATATCACAGAGGGAACAGTGAAAGTAATGGGGAAAGGGAGAAGAGAAAGAATTGTTCCGGTTCCGGCAGGAACTGCGGAATATTTAGATAAATGGATACACAAACGATTTGAGTTCGTGTCGAATGAGGATCCGGGCACTCTTTTTATAAGTGTCAGGGGACGAAAGCTTGACCCCAGAGATATACGGCGTATTGTTTCAGCAGGCGTAGAAAGAGCAGCAAGAGCGGCAGGAGCCACACCTCATACCTTCAGGCACAGCTTTGCCACCCATCTTCTGAACGGAGGAGCTGACATCAGAACTGTTCAGGAACTGCTGGGTCATGCCGGGATAGGGACAACACAGATATACACACACCTGACAACGGAGAAGTTGAAAGGTATTTACATGCAGTCACACCCCAGGGGGAAAAAGTGAATATTAAAGGTGCGTTCACCACTGACAGGATCTTCGCGGTTGTTACGGCCCTGATTGCTTTCACAGTTTATGTTATCACACTGGCGCCGTCTGTCAGTTTCTGGGACAGCGGGGAATACATCACATGTTCGTGGGTTGCCGGGGTTCCACATCCTCCGGGTGTCCCGTTCTTCGTACTTCTGGGACGGGTAAGTACAATCATTTTCGGTTTCATTCCTTCCATTGCCGCACGGGTGAATCTGATGTGTGCCATTGCGGGAACGGTAACAATTGGTCTTCTTGCCCGGTTGATACAAAGATGGGGTGTGAGGCTTAATTATGAACCCTGGCTTTACAGACCGATCTCTGCCGCGGGGGCACTTATGGCAGCCTTCAGCTATACTGTCTGGAGAAACAATAATGCCACGGAGACCTATGCCATGGCTGGCCTTCTTTCCCTTCTTATTCTCTGGGTTTTTGACCTGTGGATAGAGAGGCGGCTGCATGGCAAGCCCGCAGGAAGACAATTGCTTCTTACCGGTTACCTGATGACTCTTGCCATCGGTAATCACCTCAGTGCTCTTATTGTTACCTTTCCAATTATTGCAATGTATGTTTTATACGCGTTCAGAAAGAAAACACATGAATGGAAATCCCCCGGTTTCCTCGTGATGTTCATGGGGCTCATGATTCTTGCTTTCAGCATTCACCTTTATATGCCCCTTCGTGCCATACAGAATCCTGAAATTAACGAAACAAATTCATCAGTCTGGACAGAATTCAAGGAAGCCCTGGAAAGAAAGCAGTACGGTCAAGTTTCCATATTCAACAGGAAGGGACCATTCCAGGATCAGCTGGGACTTTTTGCTGAATACCTCTCCTGGCAGGTGGGAAGACCTGAGGCGTGGACCGGAGCAATGGGCACACCCGGAGGAGTTATGTGGGCTTTTCTCTGGATGGGTACGGCTGTTTTAGCGGTTACCGGTCTTGCGGTTCTTGGTATGAGACGAAAGGATCTGCTTCTTCTGGTTGGTCTATCTTTTATTATGGCAAGTCTGGCCTTTGTGGTCTATCTGAATTTCAAAACCGGTCCGGAGGGCACGCTTTTGGGAGAGGTCAGGGAAAGAGATTATTTCTTTGGCGCTTCATTCATTTTCTTCGCGGCGCTTTCCATGTTGGGGCTGGGCTCTATGTTCGCCTCGGCAAAAAGCAGACTTCTTAAAAACGCAGCCTGGTCCATGCTGCTGTTTCCAATGATTTCTCTTGCAATGAACTGGCATCATTGTGACAGATCAGGTGATTATGTAGCGAGGGACTATGGCATTAATTTACTGCAATCCTGTCCGGAAAATGCTGTGATAATAACCAACGGTGATAATGACACATTCCCGCTGTGGTTCGCTCAAGGTGTTCTGGGTGTGCGGAGGGATGTGATTATTTCCAACCTCAGTCTTATGAATACAAGATGGTATGTACGTCAGCTTGTTATCAAAGACCCTGATCTGTTAAGCTACTCTGACGAAATAATTGACAGTATGCAACCGGTATTTATCTGGGGTCCTAACTTTTTTCATGTGTCTGCGGATGGATTACCTGCTTCAGGTGCAATTGACAGGCAGATTCTTGATGCTACTTTCAACCGCCAGTGGCCCTGGGCTCTTGTTGAAGGGGAACTCAGTATTCCGGTACCCGCGATGGGTCGTGGAGGTCAGGGGTCTGTTCCAATGCAGGATCTTCTTCTGATTGACATGATCGGAAACAGGGATGTTCACGGCAGGGAAATAATGATAGCGGGTACGGTTTCCGGCGCAAACAGAGAGTATGTCGAGGACTATCTTCAAATGGATGGTATAGCCTTTCGGGTGATGAACAATTCTGCTCACCGGCGTGTAAACACCGAGATTGGATGGGCTCTTGCGGAACAGTTCCTTACAACCGGTCTGGAGGATCCCGGCGTTTACAAGGATGACCAGGCTATACAAATTGCCAGAAACTATGTAAGTGCCTACAACCGCCTGGCATATCAATTCATGGCAGAAGGAAATCCGGAGATGGTTCAGGTATGCCTGGATCGTTCAGAATCGCTTTTTTCCGCCATGCCGGAAGAATGGTTAATTATCATGCCCAGTTTTGTTCTTCTGAAAGCCAGATTTATTCACGGTTATCAGGGTGTTGACGCCGCGATAGCTTATGTGGCTGATGAAACATCATACATGGACAGCATGGCTGTTGTTTACGGCAACCGCAGCGCTGCAACCGCAGCAGCTCAACTTGCCTCTATCACCCGTGAGTTCGAACAGGAAACAGCTTTTGATGGGGTGATCGATTTTATCAGTGACGGCTCTCCCGCTCAGGAATGGATTCGTATAGAAAAGGATCTCTCTTTCGGAAACTACATTGCCGCCAGAAGACACCTTGAGGAACTCCACGCGGAATGGGGAACAGAGTACCAGCCGCTTCTGGATCTTATGGAGGAAACTGTTGACATATTCACCATATACAGCCCGATTGGCAGTGGTCTCAGCATGATGGATACTGCTCTTGCGTCTGTTTTTTCTCACACCGACCATACAAGTGCTTCTCTGGAATGGAGCGATGATATTTCAGCGGCATCCGTTGTTGTTGAGATGGTGGGGCTTGCCTCCCGGGGCGGTATAATGTCAGCTGTTTCACTGGGCAGCATAATGGCTTCAGTTATTGAATCAGAGCCGGAGGCACAACTTCTCACCGATCTGTGCAATGTTTTTATTGCTGACCCGGAACAGGCAGAAGAACTTGCCCTCTGGTTTCTTCTTTCAACGGGAACATTTTCACCGGAGGCCAGAGCAGTGAACCTCGCGGATAATGGATTCGCGGGTCTCAGCTACGCCATTCTTGTAAACGAGCTTGGAATGACGCAGGAGGAGGCAATGATACTCAGTCTTTCCGGACAGAACCTGGCCGGACTGCTGGAGGAGTAATGAATTTTAGATCAACAACAGTTATAGGAATAGTAAAAAACGGCAAAGCCGCAATGGCCGCTGATGGTCAGGTTACTCTTGGTGATACCATTATGAAGATGAGCGCCAAGAAATTAAGAAAACTTTGCGGTGGAACTGTGCTTGTGGGTTTCTCCGGTGCCAGCGCCGATGCTTTCGCGCTGGTGGAAAGACTTGAGGAAAAATTGGAGGCTTTCAGGGGTAATCTTCCCAGAGCTTCCATTGAACTGGCCAGGGAATGGAGAACTGATAAATATCTCCGTGAGCTAAACGCTATGCTTGCCGCGGTAGACAGTAATCATGCTCTTATTATAGGAGGTTCCGGTGAGGTGGTTGAATCTCCGGATGGTATTGTTTCAGTGGGTTCCGGGTCTCCTTACGCTATAGCAGCCGCCAGAGCCCTGATGAAATACACCAGAATGGGACCGCTCAGGGTTGCAAGAGAGTCAATCTCCATTGCGAGCGATATATGTATTTACACCGGGGGAGAGCTTCAGTCGGAGGAAATATGCAAACAGCAAAAACGATGACACCGGCGGAGATAGTCACATGGCTTGACCGGCATGTTATCGGGCAGGATCAGGCTAAAAGAACGGTCGCCATTGCTTTGCGAAACAGGTACAGAAGAAGGCTGGTGGATGAACCCATGCAGTCGGAAATATATCCGAGCAATCTTATCATGATGGGTCCTACAGGAGTTGGAAAAACAGAGATTGCAAGGCGGATGGCCAATCTGGTCGGGGCTCCATTCGTAAAAGTTGAGGCAACCAAGTACACTGAGACCGGTTATGTGGGCAGAGATGTGGAAGGAATTATCAGAGATCTTGTTCGCTCTGCCGTTAATCTTGCCACCAGTAAAGCCCGTGAATAGAAAAGCGAAGAGGCCGAAACAAGGGTTAGTACAAGGCTTCTTGATGCAGTTTCAAAAAATGGTGTTGATTATGGATCCCGGGATGAACTCGCGGAATTGCTTCACAGAGGAAGACTTGATACCCTGGAAATTGAACTTTCTGTGACAGAAAGAGCAATGGGTGTTGAGGTGTTTCCAATGATCCCCGGACAGGGATTCGATAATCAGATGAATGACCAGATGAAAAAAATGCTGGAGAAAGTAATCGGGAAGCGAAGGAAAAAAATCAGGATTACCGTTGCTGAAGCGAGAAAAAAGCTTTTTGATGACGAGATGACCAGAATTCTGGACAGCGGAGATCATATTCAGGAAGGTCTTAAGCTTGCTCAGGAAGAAGGCATTGTTTTCTTTGATGAGATAGACAAGATCATTGGATCAGAGGGAGGCAGTGGTCCTGATGTTTCCAGAATGGGAGTTCAGAGAGATCTTCTCCCGCTGGTTGAGGGCAGCACGGTAGCAACAAGATATGGCCCCGTAAAAACAGATCACATCTTGTTTATTGCCGCCGGGGCTTTCCACGGAAGCAGCCCGGCCGACCTGATTCCTGAGCTGCAGGGAAGATTTCCCCTCAGGGTCGCGCTTGATCCACTTTCCGAGAAAGACCTTCTTCGAATTCTTACCGAACCTGAAAGTTGTATCCTGGATCAGTATGTGCAGCTTCTTGACGCTGACGGTCTGGAACTTATTGTAGAGGAGCAGGCTAAGAGGAAAATTGCATCTGTTGCAAGATATCTTAATGAGGAAAAGGAAGACATTGGAGCCAGGCGACTCAGGTCGGTTCTTTCCTTCCTTCTTGATGAATACCTCTTCGGCGCGCCGGATCTGATTCAAGGAAGAGTCAGGCTTACCGGAAAGAAGGCACAGAACAGACTTGGAGTGCTGGTTGAAAGAAAGGACGAAGAAGGTTATATTCTCTAGAATTACAGGGGGTATCATTATGAATAGGGGGAGGGATGCACAGATCAGGTAACGAGGTTGCTTACAAGATAGTCTACTACGGTCCTGGTCTTTCAGGAAAAACAACCAACTTGAGGGGTATACGCGATATCATAGCCCCCGAGAACAGAGGAAGGCTTGTAACTCTTTGTACAAGATGCGAGAGAACCGTATTTTTCGATTTTCTTCCTGTGAATTTTGCCAGAATCGGGGATATGCGGGTTAAGCTTCATCTGTATTCTGTACCCGGGCAGGCATACTATGCCCTCAGTCGCAGGGTGATTCTTGATGGTATTGATGGGGTTGTCTTTGTGGCGGACAGTCAGCAGGAAAGAGCTGAAGCAAATCTCAGTACCATTGATGACCTGGAACACAACCTGAAAAGTTACGGTTTTGATATGTCCATGATTCCCATGGTTCTTCAGTTCAACAAAAGAGATCTTCCAGGAATAATGTCAACAAGTAAAATGGATGAGGATCTTAACAAATTTGGGTGGCCCACAGTAGAGTCCGTTGCTATAGGTGGAAGCGGTCCGGCGGAGACCCTGAAGATCATTGCCACTCAGATAGCCAAGCGCCATGCGCGCACGGGCTGAAACCAGGTCTTATCTTAGAGTCGTCTTCATTCTGCTGCTGCTTGTAGCAGGAGGGTTTGCTTTCCGTACAGTTTTTGCCCGGTCAGTAATGCAACCTCCGACCAGAATGCAGGGAGAAACCACCCAGGCATACAGATACACTCGAATGGTATCCCAGGGTAGAGAAATACCGGCAGTGGACACTCTGGTCATGCGTCCACAGGGAATGATCACGGCAGAAAATTCTATTTTTGAGGAATATATCGCGGGATGGACGCACCGAATCATCGGTGGGGATTTTAACAGTTTTATGCTCATATTCTGTCGTCTTTTTCCACTTCTGGTGCTCCCGATAATTTTTATCTGGATGCGTAATTCGGCTTTTTCAATGCCGGAGTCTTTCGCGGGAGCGGGGTTGTACTCTGTTTTCCTGCCTGCGCTTCTTCGAACCAGAGGGGAGAGCTTTTACCGCGAGACCGTTGCGCTACCTCTAATTACACTTACTCTTGCGCTGACCGATATGGGGATTCGAAGCCACAGGAAAGATTCTCTGAAATATTCTTTCGCGGCCGCGGCAACTCTGTTTCTTGCTCTTGCGTCATGGAAAGTAACTGGCTTTATCTCTTTCTTTCTTTTCATCTGGCTGGCTTTTAGAAAACCCGGTCTTCGCACAGTGCTTCCCATGGCTGTAAGCCAACTTGCTGCTTCTGTTCTTCTGACCCATATGCGTCACGACGGAGCCTTGCTTTCTCCGGGAACTCTTATGGCCGTTGTGGCAGTTGCTTCCGAGTATTTTAACCGTAAATTTGTACCATGGTCAGGACTTCTTGCTTCTCTCGCGACGGGAGTATTTTTCAGTTCTTCCACAAGCGGCCATGTAGCTTCAGTAATTACGGCAAAACTTAAATTTATGTTCAGCCACCCGGAGGATCCAACTCTGCTGTCCGGAGATGCCCGTCTTTTCTGGGTCAGCGGTTATACAAGTCCATCCATTGGACAGGTAATTCTGCTTTTCGGAGTTGCCGCAGTTATTGCCGTATGGGGATGGAAACCACTGAGAGAAAAGACTCGCGGATCGGCCATGCTCTTTCTCGTACCTCTTTCTGCTGCCGGATACTTATTCTTTGACAGACTTCATGTACTTCTGGCCATCGGTATTATTCCAGTGGTTATAGCTGCTTTGCGAGGCCGCAGATGGATGCTTCCGGTTCTGCTGACAGTCTTTGGTCTTCAAGCAATGTTTGCGCCTCAACTGGCGACTTTACTTTCATCTACGGGTCTTTCATTTGGTGATTCTTCCTCATTTCTCAAAGATTCCGAGCTTGACGAATTCATTGACTGGGCAGAGGATAATCCGGGAACTATGCTTTCCTTCTGGCACATTTCAGGATTGCTTTCCGCCTACGCTGAAATGCCGGTTGTCACTCACACCTTCTTTGAAAATACAGAAAACCGTGAAACCATTATTGAGTTTGCCGAAAGAATCTACGGCACAGAAGACGAAATGGTTGGCTTTATGGAGAATACGGGAGCAGAGTATCTTGCTTACCAGGCAGATTTTATCTTCGATAATACCCCTCAGGGACTTCTTTACCTGGCTGCGCTCACAGAAATTCCTGATGGTTCCCTCGTAATAAGACTTCATTACTATCCCCAGTCTCTTGAAAGATTAAGGCTTGTATGGCAGGGGCCGTCAATAAGAGTATTTCAACTTGACGGAACACCGGAAGCATTGTCCAGGCAGCCGCTGTGGGAAGTCCGTTATGCTTCGTTTATTCACGACTGCGAGATGGCGGGTGCCGTGGTTAATTCTCCGGTTGAAACGGGAATTTATCTTGCCGAGCAGGGATTTGACACCGGTAATTCCCAGAAGCTGTCAGCCGCTCTGCTGATCTTTTCAAAACACAGAGACGAAGTTCCGGCCGATGCCGCAATCAGTCTTCTTCAGGAACTTCTTATGGCTCACCTGAACGGTGAATATTCCATTGAATATCTGGAAGAAGATTTTGTTGCTTATCTTGAAGCATGGGGTCCTGATCCTCAGCTTCGTTACGATCTTGTGAGGCTTCTGAGAAACAATAACCTTGATCAGAGGGCAGATTACCACATGGAGATTACTGAAAGAATGGGAAGAAGCGGCATATGAGCATCAAATTCCTTAAAATGAGCGGTGCCGGGAATGATTTTATCATGGTTGATAACAGAGACGGCGGGTACTCATCTCTGCTGGACAGTGAGAGAATAACTGAACTGTGCAGAAGAGGGTTGTCCGTTGGAGCTGATGGTCTTATAGAGCTGAGGAAAGATGTTTCGCATCCATTTGCAATGAAGTACTACAATTCCGACGGTGGCCCTGCAGGCATGTGCGGTAACGGAGCCAGGTGTATCTGCCGTTTCGCTGTTGAACTTGGAATAGTTGAGCAGGGAGTTGAATTTTCATTCAGAAGTGATGCGGGCAGCCACCGGGGTCTGGTGACCGGTAACAGCGAGGCAAGAATATGGATTACTGAACCTGTTATTCATTTTCTTAAAAAGCAAATCAGAACAGGACATGGAATTCAAGTTGGATTTGCCGATACCGGGGTTCCTCATGCTGTGGTATTCAGTAGTAATATTGAAGATGGTTCCTTTGAGAAGTATGCCTCCTCGATCAGATCACACCCTGAATTCGGTACGGATGGTGTTAATGTAAACTGGGTTAAGGTGCGGGAAAATGGAACCATGGTAATGAGAACCTTCGAGAGAGGGGTGGAAGCTGAGACTCTTGCATGCGGCACCGGAGCAGTGGCTTCGGCCCTGATAGCATCTGAAAGGTTTGATTCGGTTTCCTTACCTGTTAGAATAACCGTGCGCAGCGGACTTGATCTTTCGGTTGGAAAGGATTCATCCGGCTGGTGGCTTCAGGGTGAGGCCAGGATTATCTACAGAGCGGAGACAGTTTCTTGAAAAGAGCGGGCGTAACTCAGTTGGTAGAGTGTCAGCTTCCCATGCTGAATGTCGCGGGTTCGATCCCCGTTGCCCGCTCCATAACACGGGAAACACTATGATACTTCTTATACTTTTACTGCTTGCGTATACGCAATCACCTGTTCAGGGTATATGGAATCTGCGAGCAGGTCTTGAAACAGAGGGTATACCCGCAGTTACGGGCGCATCTATCTACAACAGGGTTAACATGGCTTCAGCAACGGAATTATCATCAGATGAAATGCTTCGTAGAATTAACGGAGGAGACAACTCCATGATAGTTCCCCTGACTGCTCTTCTTGTTTCAGAGGGTAAGGCTGAGCTGGCAGAGATATACTGGGAACTGGAAGGATTTGAGCTGCCCGCCACAAGAAAAGATCTTCTTGATGCTCTCGCCTGGTTTGGGAGGTACGAACTTTATCCGGTAATGGCACTGGAGCCTGCCATTCCCCCTGATATGCAGGAATCAATGCATTCCGGACAATGCGGGGCTGTTTGTGCTCTGGGGTGGATGACTACAAGGGAAGACGGTTTGTTTCACGGAGAGGATCTGGTATCGCCATCAGATATCAGGATTCTTTCCAATTATTTTCCCCAGGTCAGCCCGGTTATGAAATATATTACCGGTGAAGCACTTGAATACATGTTCCGTACAACAACCGGGGTTTTGTGATGAATCTTGACGAAGTTCAGCAACGACATCTTGAACAGTTGTCATGGGCTCTGGAAACAATAAAGAAAACACAGGAACAGCTTCCAATTGCTCCTGCGCTTGTATCCTGGGTTCGTATTGTTCTTCTCCCATTCTGTCTCTGGGCTGGCTGGAGTTCCAACTACACAGTCATGTTCTGGCTTTGCATTGTTGCGGCTTCAAGTGATTACATTGATGGCTGGCTGGCAAGAAGACTGAAAAAATCCAGCACACCGGGAAAAACTCTGGACATTCTGGCAGACAAGCTGTTCCTTTCAGTAATGCTGATATTTCTGGCAAGGCTGGGAGCTGTAAATGCGTTACTGGGCATGATTCCGGCGTGGTATCATATCATTGTTGTTCTCGGTCTTCTTGTGGTATCATGGAGTATTAAGACACCTGTAGTGGCAATTACCACAAGCGAAAGACTCACAATTATTTTTAGTTATGTTCTTGTTCTCGCTGCTGCTGGAACTCTGGCATATCCCGATAAGAGTATTTTCTTTAAAATTACATGGGTTGCTCAAATACTGACACCAATTTCAGTGCTTCTGGGTGTTATCAGCTACTTCAGATTTTCAAGAAGACTTATACAGAGGTACATGCAATGACAGTGTTTATACTTGTTCTCCTTACAGGTTTCTCCCCGACGGAGCTTGAGCGGGCCGGACTGCTCGCGGAGGCCGGGGCCGCCTGGGAAGAGGAGGAGAATCTTGCAGGACAAATACGAGTTATGGGCAGATTGATAGAAGAAGCCATTTACGCCGGTGACGGCAGAAGAGCAGTTCTTCTTTCAGTTGAGTTGCAAAGTGTCTGCAACAACGGTGATCTCAATGATTTCTGGATGGCTAGAATTGCCTGGACCTCAGGTCTTTCCGAGTATGCCGCAGGGGAACTTCTTCTTTTGTCCCCAACTGATCCATGGCTTTTTCACAGAGCCCGGGGTTTGTCCGCTCTTTTTCGGGAAGACGGCGAAACGGCGGTGGAGGAATTGACACAGTCAATTGCTTCTGCCTCAACAGCAAGAAAAGCTTTCTGGAGCGCAATTGATCTGTGTTCTGCATATATGACTCTTGGAATGTATGAGGAGGCACTTCTTCTTTCCAGGTTGATTCGAGTTCATTACCCCGGTGATGCACTGGGAGATGTTATGTACGGTTTGTGCCTCCAGGTATCCGGACAATTCGGCGAATCCTCCAGAGTTCTGAACTCGGTGGATTCATCAAGTCCCGCAGCGGAATTAATAGCCAGGAGCATTATGGAAGGATTTGAGCAGTGAAGTTCATAAAGAATCTGTTTGGCAGAAGAAGAGAAGCCAGGGTCTCTGCAAACTGGAGTGATTTCAGATTTCCTTCAGATATACAGAAACCTGAATCTGTTGGTGTTTTTTCTTCTATGGATACATCTGAAGCGTGGTCCGCTGTCTATATGGCAAAGGCTCTCCAGGATGCCTATCCCGGCATTCCGGTTCATTTTGTAACACACCGGGACATGAATGAACTGGCGGGATTTCTTCCCTGGACTCCAGAGGTACATATATATACCGGTGATTCGGGATCTGTGGATCCACAGCTTTCGGAAGGTATACTGTTTTTCTGCCCTCAGCCTGGAGATGATCTGCTAAGGTTTATAGAGAAGACATCCCCGCTGGCCTGTGTTTCATCGGAAAGTCATCCAGCGGCAAACATCAGAATTAAAACGGCAGCAGACGAATTTCCCGGCAGTATACATGGAATTATGAATATTCTCAAAATGAGGGTTGATACAAACTGGAAACCAATTGTGCCGCGTGTGCTGGCCGATAAAGCATCCACGATTCTTTCACCGGTTTCTCACAGAACACTGCCATACATTCTTGCCACGGAAGCGGCTTCTGCGATTTTTGAGAAAAAGCACGCCGAGGTTCCACTGAAAATTGTCATTGTGGACGGTAAGAACAGCAGCATTCCACCGGAAACAAGTGAGGGAATATTAGCCGCAATGGTTGCCGGAGCATCCGCTGTTGCCACCACCGGAAAAGATCTCTGGATTCACGCGAGAGCCCTCGGGATACCTGTTATCGGCCTTGACAGGAAGGAATCATTTACCGGGTGGGGTGGTGAACCCGCAACGGGAGATACCCAATTCCTCGAGCAATGGGCATCTCTTATCAGACTTGGATGGTAGGAGCAATGAAAAAGGTAATTACATACGGAACATTTGATCTGTTTCATATAGGTCATTTGAATATGCTTAAGCGGGCAAGGACTCTTGGGGATTACCTTGTGGTAGCTGTCTCAACAGATGAGTTTAATACCGGGAAGCACAAGCAGTGTGTTTATCCCTATTCACACAGGGCGCGGATTGTTGAAGCAATACGATTTGTTGATAAGGTAATTCCGGAAAAAAGCTGGGAACAGAAAGTAGAGGATATCATAAATCATTCCATTGACATTTTTGTTATAGGTAATGACTGGGCCGGGAAGTTTGACTTTCTGAAGGAATACTGTGAAGTAGTGTATCTTCCCAGAACAAAAAGCATTTCAACCACTGCTATCAAGAGCACGGTTCAGAACGGCAAATCGATCTCCACATGAAATTACTTTTCTATGTTTCCAAACTGTATTCTCTCCCTGTAGTTCAACCTCTTGTTAATGAAGCGGATATGAGAAAAGCTGAAATTGCTTTTATTGTGAGTGCCAGGGTAAGAAGACATTTCCCCGAAGCCCTTTCCGGGTTCCAGATCTTTACAGATATGAGAGACGCAATAGCTTTCAATCCTGATTTTGTTCTCTGTCCCGGTAATTTTGTTGACTTCCGTCTGCCCGGGATCAAAGTTGAGCTTTTTCACGGTATTGGCATCGAAAAGCCCTCTCACTACAAGATACGGCATTTCTTTGATCTTTACCTCACTTCCGGACCGGTTGTAACAGATCGTTTCAAAGAAATGGAGGAAGAGTACAGATATTTCAGAACAGTTGAAACGGGATGGCCGAAGATTGATCACATCCTGAGTTACGATACTACTAACATCAAAAAACGATTCAATCTGCCCCGGGATAAAAAGATTATCCTGTATGCCCCCACACACAGCAAGACTATGGAGTCTGCTTCAGCAATTCTTCCAAAAATTGAAACAATAATGAAACCGGAAGAAGTCTGGTTCTGTAAACCTCATGAATTTATGAACAGAGAACTTCTTCAGGAATTGCGCAGGAAACAAGTTAAACTGATAGATGATTATGACATTACCCCTTACCTTCACCTTGCTGATGTACTGATCTCTGATACCTCTTCTGTAATCTACGAATTCATGGTTCTCGACAAACCGGTAATCACATATCGGACGCTCAGCAGGCGGGACAAAGGAATAGACATACAATCAGTAACAGAGCTAAGAAATGCTCTGGACAGATCTCTATCAGGACCGGATGAGTTCTCCCCGCAGAGACACAGACACCTGACTGAGGTAAACCCGCGGCTGGACGGTTCAATCTCAAAAGGGATTATTGACCTGCTCTTGACCATAGACTCAACTCAACCGATGGGTAAGGGCAGGAAACCCCTGAACCTCTTCCGGAAAATGCAGATTCTCTACCACAGCTATTTTCGGAAGGGTTATCTCAGATAATCCACTGTAACTGGATAAATATCAACATATATTCAAACATTTAAGTACTATTACCGACTAGTTTATATAGTACATCACAATAGTCAGTGCGGTGGTAGTATATTTTTCTTTTCTTGCGAAAGAGGCTACAAGTCATTATAATTCCGCTTAATAATCAATTCTAGAATTTTATAACATATACGGTAACACGAAGTTACGCGGAGCACAGTAATGAAAGCAGTAATAATAGCGGCTGGTTGCGGTTCCCGTCTGCAATTGCAGCACGGGGGAATACCCAAGACTCTTCTGGGAATTGGAAACCGCAGGGTTATTGATATTATCCTTGACGGAGTAGTGAAGTCCGGTATAAGAGATGTGGTAGTTGTTACCGGTTACAAGGCGGTTACACTGGAAAACTACTTGAAAACTAATGCGCCGGATACTCTTAATATTGAGATTTCCCGCAATTCATCCTGGGAGTTATCCAACGGTGTATCGGTACTCTGTGCGGAAAAGAACATTCACCCGGGTGATGATTTTATTCTTTTAATGAGCGATCACATCTTTGAGCCCGAAATGCTCAAACTTACCATTGAAACCGCAATTGAACCGAATCAGGCTTTACTGGCTCTGGACTTCAAACTTGACAGTATACCTGACCTGGATGACGGTATGAAAATAAAATGCGACAGAATTGAAAGCGGAGGATTTGAAATAACCGGACTTGATAAAAGCTACAAAGACTATCAGGCAGTAGACTGCGGGATGTTTAAATTCAATTACTCATTTTTCTCTCTGTTGCGCAGTTGTATTGAGCAGGGTAAGGACTCTCTCTCAGATGCCTGTAATTCTCTGGCGGGGAATCAGAAGATGATTGGTGTAGATATTGGTGACAGAAGATGGATTGATCTGGATACACCCGAGATGTTTTCATTCACTGAACTTATAAAAAGTATAACAGGACAGAGTAGTAAGCCTTGAATATCTACTACTTTGCGAACCAGATTTATCAGCTGTCGTATGCCTGGCCGCTTTATAACAGGATCGGTGGTTCTTTCCTTGTAAGAAAGTATAAGACTCTTCTGAAATTCAAAAGATATCTCAGGGGAAGTATTGTGTCTGGAGACGCCGCGTTTCTCGGAACTCCGAGGGTAATAAAGCGGGATCTTAAAGATATTTCCGACTTGAGAGGAATTATTCTTTCTCAGTCAAATTCCAGGATTCATAACGATCCGGTAAAATCAAGAAGCATTTTCATAGGTCACGGTACCGGTGATAAAAAGTATGGCGGGAAAGCCAATACACTCGATACTTATCAATATTTGTTTGTCTCCGGCCCCAAGCACATGGAGAAACTCAAGGATGCCGGGCTTGATATCCCGGAGAAAAGCCTTGTGAAGGTCGGTAATCTTAGATTTGATGAATACCTGAATGGAACCAATGACCGAAATGCCCTTATGGAAAAAATGGGTATTCCCCGGAAGAATCGGACGAGAAAAACAGTTCTGTATGCCCCAACATGGAAATGGGGAAACGGAACCATAAAAAAGTATGCTAAACTCTTCATCAAAGAGATTACCAGAGAGCATAATCTTATTATCAGACCCCATCATTTCGATGCTCATCGCCTTCCCCGGCTGAAGCTCTGGGCAGCGGTGAACGGGATAAAGAATGTATACTTTTCCAATCCCAACAGGATCACAACAAATGATACAATACAGGATTTTCTTATTTCGGATATTCTTATAAGCGACACATCTTCAATATTGTACGAATATCTCGTAACAGGAAAACCCATAGTAGTGGCCAATACCGATTTCAGTAACCTGCACAGCATGCCCGACGAAATGAATGTAATGACAGTCGCAGATTTCTTTGATGGTTCAAAAAGTATTCTGGATGTAGTAAACAGGAATTTGCGAGAGGGAACAAACAATTCAAAATATACGGAGATGCTGCACAACTGTTTCTACTTCAATGACGGGAAATCTGTGCAACGAGCGGTAGGTTTTGTGAACGAGCTTTCCAGGGAGTTCCAGTGAAGAAGATTCTATTTGATTTGAAAAAGGAATACTATTTCAACTCTCTGCATCCTCTTTACATTGTTATGTCACAGGATTCTGACTACGAATTATGGATCAGGGTCGGTGAGGACCAACACCGTTTTCTGGGTATTTTTCTTGTCTCCAATAGATCAAGGGTGGAAGACGATCTCAGGGAGAGAGGCTTTCAGGTTACAGATAAAACCACTGGCTTCGACGCAGTTATCTGCGGAGACGCACTCAGGAATCCCGGGAAATATGGTGATATTCCCAAATTTCATCTGGATCACGGCGTGGGCATAAAGACTTTGAGAATTCGAAACATCGTAAGGCAGAAGAGTACCAGATATCATGTTTTCCTTGAAGGTCGGTACTGGTATGATTATGTGAAAAGCACCGGGTACGGGGAGTCCGCGGATTTCCATGTTACAGGGCTGCCCAAGCTTGATCCATTCTTCTGTCCGGATTATTACGACAATACCCTCCTCAAGAAAAAACTGGGGCTGGATCCCGGGAAACAGACTGTTCTCTTCGCGCCTTCGTACAAGCCAAGCTGTATCGAACAGATCGGCGACAGGATTACAGAACTTCTCCCGGAGTACAATCTCATTGTAAAACTGCATCCATATTCCTGGGGAGGTAAGTATGCCCCTCACTCCCAGCACAAAGTGTATCAGCAACTCGCGGAGAAGCGCAGGGAGCTTTTCCTGGTGCCGGGTGAAGAGTTCGATATTTATCCCTATCTGTACCTGGCGGATACTTTAGTAAGTGATACATCGAGTGTTATCAACGAGTTCCTCGCTCTGGATAAACACGGAATTATTTACGAGTTGTCATACTCAAATCTGAAACACTCTGATGGAATGCCTGTTCTTTCCATCGATCCTGTTGAATGGCTTGCTGGTGCGTTTCCGCATATATCAAGCCCTGATCAACTGAAAGAAGCTGTTGAACTGGCTCTTTCCCCGACAGAAGCGATGAAAACCAAACTGGCAGAGTACAAAAATTACTTTTTTACCGGACTGGACGGGAATGCCTCCCACAGGGTGAAAAAGTGCATTGATTCCATTTTGAAGATAAAGGGGTAACATTTTACATGTCAGACGATTACAAGATAGCGTACTGGATTCGAACTGACATTCAGCATTTTGCCCATATTCGCCCAGTTTACGATAGTCTCGGAGGACTGATTTTAACAAAGAACCCGGTAATTTTCAATTATCTTATGGAGAATTTTCCATCACTCAAAAACAATCTTCGCCTGGTAAAGAATTCCACAGAGGCAAAAAAAATCATGAACAGAATGGACGTCAAACTTGTGGTGTACACAGGGTTCCAGATGATCTTCTGGGGGTATTCCGTACAGGTATTTCACGGGGCATCAGACAAGCACTACATTCTTCATCATCATCGAATTCTACTATACGACCTTCTCCTCCTGCCCGGGATGAAGCATATGGAGAAAATCAACAGTGTCTATAAACTGAAACACCCGGAGCGTTTCAAAATTGTGGGTTATCCCAAGTTTGACAAACTTGTTTCAAACACCCTTACCGGTAATTCCCTTTTCGGCAATGGAAAACCCACAATTCTCTATGCTCCTACATGGATTTCAGAAGACTCCGGCACGAAATTAAAGTTTACAAAATACGGTGAAAGTTCATTGCCGTTGTGGGGAATCAGACTTATACGCGCAATTGCTCCTGAGTGGAATCTGATCATCAAGTACCACTCCCGGGTAAACAAGAATCGCAGAGGCATTTACAATGAGATTGACAAATTTATTGCGGAACAGGGCGTTGAAGACAGTGTGAAGGTTGTATGGGATTCCAGCATAGTAAAGTATATGCAACAGGCGGATCTTATGATCTCAGACATCTCCGCTGTGTGCTATGAATGGTTTCACACCAATAGACCAATTGTGTTCGCCAACCCATCGCCGGATCATTACAAGCCATCTTCAGATAAACTGTCCAACACTTATGCCTGGCAGGCAGGTGATGTGATAAACAGGGAAGAGGATATTATACCGGTCATTAAACGAAACCTTGCTGGTGATAATTACAGGGATATCAGAAACAAACTTCTCAATCACGCATTCTACAAACCCGATGGTCATGCCACAGAGAGGCAGGTTTCTGAAATCGTGAAGCTATACGATGAAATCAAAAATCGAAGCAAATTCCGTATGATCATGCACAATATCTCAGTGTTTATCAGGGATGCCCTGAGTTAGTTTTTGTCGCCATCTGTTGTGGAACCAGACCCATTGCTCCGGAGCATCATGTATCCATTGACTTATTCTCCCGTTAAGCAGTATCAGAATGTCGGATATTGAATCCTCTTTTGTAAAAAATACCGGCTCATCAATTACAAGAAGGTAAGATGAATCCTTCTGTCTTGTGATATGCATTGTGATCACAGGAACTTTCAGTTTTCTTGAGAGAACAGCCGGTGCTACCGGTGTACGGGCAGGACGCCCCAGAAAACCGGCAAATTCACTCTGAATACCCCTTGTATCCTGGTCGATCAGCATTCCAAGAGTATTGTTTTTGCGCAGGAGGCGTACTATTGGAGCCGCGCCGGAGTTCCGGTCTATGGTTTTAACTCCGGGTTTGCGCCTCAGCTTATCAAGAATATCGGCAGCTCCCCTGGGTGAGAGGGATCTTCCCACTACACCAATATCAAAACCAAGCAATTTCATAGCCCTTGGAAGAAGCTCCCACGGGCCGAAGTGAGCGGTAACGGCGATAACACCCTTTCCACTGGAGAGGGCCTTTTCCATATTGCCTGATCCCTTAACCTTGATAATCTTTCTGAAGGTTTTGTCACTGCGATATGACAGGTAGAAGAAATCAAAATATCCCGTGAGAACGCTGGTGTATATCTCCGCTGCCGAAGCATGAATATTGCAATCTGCCATTACTCCCCGCCGGTGTTTTTTTATTATTCTGTTTGATGGTAGCGGAAGAAGAGAAAGAAGCCACCCCATAATACCTGCATTCAACCGGGAGACAGGCCTGGGTGTTAGAGCGGACAAAAGAATTACAAGCCCGACCGCAGGTACGGTTAAGGCATGACGAAAGGTTTTGAATGGTATTTTCTTCATGGTGACACGAGAATACACAGATTAAAACCGATATGTCAAGAAAGACCCGGTTTCCTATGACTCCGGGCGAACAGAGTATATTTCTCAATCAATCAATAGAAGGGAATAAGAAGTGGCGGAAAAACTCATTCTGGTAGATACACTGAGTCTTCTTTACAGAGGCCATTACGCAATGATGAAGAGCCCTCTTAAAGGCGTGGACGGTACAGTTACCAGTGGTTTGACTTTTCTGCTGAAGGAGCTGCTCGCGCTAATTGACGCGAATCCGGATTGTCTTGTTGCGGCAATAAGCGATGCTCCCGGCCCCACATTTCGAAAGGATCTGTTTCCTGAATACAAAGCAAACAGACCTCCAACTCCCGATGACCTCAGGATCCAAACTCAAATTGCCCGGGAATTGGTACCCCTGCTGGGTATTCCTTTCGTGGAAAAAAAAGGATTGGAAGCAGATGATATCATCGCTGGATTCGCTCTGGAATCTGCTCTTCCTGTTCTTGTTCTGTCTCCAGACAAAGACCTTCTTCAGTTGGTAAGCAGCAATGTATCTGTCCTTCGCCCGGGGAAATACGGACGATCGTCAACATTGGTTAAGGATGGCGATGTAGAAGGCATTATGGGTGTACCCGCAAGGTATGTAGCAGATTTTCTTGCTCTTACAGGCGACTCGGCTGATAATATTCCCGGTGCCCGCGGAATCGGACCGAAGGGCGCGGTGAAACTTATTCAGCGGTTCGGGGGCATCAGTGACATATACAAACATCTTTCAGATGTTAAGCCCGATTCTATCAGGAAAAAACTTATTGATTCCCGGGAGATGGTTGAATTGAGCCTGCAGCTCACAAGACTGGATTTTACGCTCACGCCGGATCTCAAAAATATCGATTTAAATCTGAAAGAGCCTGATTCAGAAAAAGTGCTACCTGTTCTCAACCGACTGGCCCTTTCAAAAATTGCTGATCGACTGGGTCTTGAACTTACCGGTAAGGGTAGCCTGTATGCTTCACATGAACAGTTCTCATGCAAGGTAAATATTGTCGATACTCTTGATAACATCGAATTTCCCGGGAATGGTCCTATATGTATTGATACGGAAACAACTTCAGTTGATCCCCTGAAAGCAGAGCTTATTGGATTTTCTGTTACATCGATTCCGGTTGAAAGCTGGTATGTACCTTATGCATACTCAGACAATAAGGATCAGATACTGGATTCACTTGGAAAGCTTTTGAATCGCAGAGGGTATATTGCGCAGAATGCCAAATATGACAGTCGAGTTCTTCATCAGTACGGGGTTAATCTTCCGCCGCCATCTGAAGATCCCTATCTTGCGGATTACATTCTCAGACCTGACGCGCGAAGTCATTCTCTAAAGAAAATTGTTCCCTTCTGGCTTGGTAAAAACATGAAGACATTTGATGAAGTTTCCAGCGGCACCAAATCACTGATTGGAATTCCCGTGGAAACCGTTGCCGAGTACTGTTGCTCCGATTCAGCGTCTACCATTGCGCTGGCCGGCATAATGGCTCCCGAATTTTCAAAAGATCCTGTTCTGGAAAAACTTTACAGGGAAGTAGAACTTCCGCTTTCTTCAGTTCTGGGTAATATGGAAAACCTGGGAATTGGTATTGATCGTGACGCATTACGCCGCGAGGGAGACCTGATAAGCAAAAAGATTTTTGACCTGATGATACTTGCATCCGAACAGACTGGAAGATCTGTTAATCTGGCCAGCCCGAGACAGGTCGCGTCAATTCTTTTTGATACTCTGAAACTGCATCCGGTTAGAAAAACTTCAAAAGGCGCCAGATCAACCGATATGACCGTTCTGACAAAACTCAGAAATGAACATCCATTTGTAGAAACCCTTATTGAATTCAGAGAGCTTTCAAAGCTGCTTAATACCTACGTCGCGAAACTGCCGGAGTATGTAAATCCGACTACAGGATTAATACACACGAATTTTAATCAGGCAGTCACCGCCACAGGCAGACTGAGTTCAAGTAATCCGAACCTTCAGAACATCCCCATAAGAACAAGCAGGGGAAGGGAGATAAGGAAATGCTTTATTCCCCCGGTAAAGGGGCATGTTTTTGTTACTGCCGATTACTCTCAGATAGAACTGAGAATTCTAGCGCATCTCGCTGGCGAGGGTGTTTTAAGAAGAGCGTACAGAGAAAATACTGATATCCATTCACGCACAGCAGACGCGGTTTTCGGAAATGCCGACCCTGAACACAGACGGAAGGCCAAGGAAGTTAACTTTTCCATTATATATGGTATCAGCGCATTCGGTCTTGCCGGGAGGCTTTCAATTTCCAGAGGAGAGGCTGCCGGAATTATTACTCGTTACTACGAAACATACCCTGAAGTACGGCGTTTTTATGAGAAAATGGTCAAGACAGCAGAAGAAACAGGTGAGGTCAGGACCATTCTTGGTAGAAAGCGTTTGTTTTCGGGAATGAAGGAAGCAAAGGGAAACAACCGCGGGCAGATGGAGAGAGCAGCGGTTAACACCGCGGTGCAGGGATCTGCTGCTGACATAATTAAGCTTGCGATGATTAAAGCAGAGAAGCGCCTTTCCAGGGAACTTCCTTCAGCCGGTCTGGTACTACAGGTACATGATGAGCTGGTTCTAACATGCGCTGAAGCGGAGAAGGATATTGCAGAGTTAATACTTAAAGAAGAAATGCAGGGAGCCTACCAGTTGGAGATTCCTCTTACTGTAGAAACCGGTTCCGGCTGTAACTGGCTTGACGCTGGCCACTAAGGAAAGTCTTAAATGAAAAAAATAATTCCAGTTGTAATCGGACTTATGATAATTATGACCAGTTCGTGCGGAAGAGAAGACAGGGTAAATGTTCTTCTTATACTCATAGACACGGTAAGAGCCGATCATCTGGGCTGTTATGGTTACGAGAGAAACACAACACCTCATATAGACAGTCTTGCGGCAGCGGGAACTCTGGCTGAATTATGCCAGGGACAGGCTTCGTGGACTCTTCCGGCAATGACCACAATCATGTCCGGGGTACCATCTGTGGTTCACGGTGCCGGAAAAAGCAGTACCGGCTTTCATGGAATGTCTCCTGAAATACCATGGCTCCCGCTCGCATTTTACAGGGAAGGTTACAGAACAGCCGCTTTTTTTAATGTCATGTTCATGAATGAAGATTTCGGATTTCACAGAGGCTTCCGGCATTTTGACTGCCAGGGCGTAGCCAGCGGAAACAGTCTTAGAAAAGCAGGACCAACTGTCGACGATTTTCTTGCATGGCTTGATTCCGGCAATGAGAGCGAACCATTTTTCGCGGCAGTGCATTTTTACGATCCGCATATTCCCTACAGGGCACCGGAACCATTCAGAAGCATGTATACTGATCCCGATTATTCGGGAGATTATGGAGATTCGTGGGGTGAGGGAGTTACCGAAATGATGAGAGTCAATTCAGGAGAGGTCATTCCGACCCCTGCCGATATGGCGAATCTTGTTGCCCTCTACGATGGAGAACTGGCTTACACTGACTCAGAGATAGGCAGAATGCTCGCTGATTTGAGATCCAGAGGACTTTCAGAAAACACACTTATCATTCTTGTGGGCGATCACGGAGAAGAATTCCTTGAACACGGTGGTATAGAACACGGGCGTACTCTTTATCAGGAAACCACACATGTACCAATGATTCTCGCAGGCCCGGGTTTTAATGGGGGAAGAGTTATTTCACAGTCTGTGGCTCAGCTGGATATCGCAGGGACAATAGCAGCTTCAGCCGGGATAGAATTCACTACCCGTGAACCGGCGGTAAATCTTGCCGGAACCATTGATCCTTCCCGTGAAATTCCCGCAAGTGGTGTGCTGTGGCGGGATCGGGGCGACCTTGTTTCAATTGTTTCCAACAACAACAAGCTTATCTGGTCTGTTGAAGATGATTCCCTTGAAGTATACAACCTCATTGCGGATCCCTCGGAGCAAAATGCGATTGAGGCTGTAACCGGGATGATAGAAGCAGCTGAATTCTACTGGGCTACGCCACCCATGGGTGAGGCGCCTCTTGTGGATTACAGTGAAACTGCCGCTAGAGAACTCAGAAATCTGGGTTACATCAGATAGTGGTCAGAACAGCGTTGTCATTGTCTGTAACCACCAGATACGCGCCCCCGGGTACTGTAGACAGATCAAGCAGAAGAATACCCTGCTCGTCTGCGTTTCCCCGCATAACCACTCTACCCGACTGATCCAGAACTTTTACCTCTGACATGGGGGTAACACCGTTTACAGTAACACTACCGCCGGCAATTGGATTTTGAGAAAAAGAGAGGTCATCAGTTGTTGTCTCATCTCCCGCAATACCCGTATACCATTCTTTGTAAATAGCATCTCTGGGGCAGAAATTTACACAGTTTCCGCAACCATCGCACAACTCAGGATCAATCCAGGCGTTTCCGGCAACCATGGTTATGGCTCCCTGCGGGCAGTGAGACAGGCAGTTTCCGCAACCGTTACACTTTGAATTATCCACTACGTATATCCACCTCAGGGGGGCAAACAGCAAAAAGGCAATTGCAATAATTTTAAGCATCTTTTACTCCTGTCAGTCTTCTTCTCTGTATTTCCCATGCAATCATAGCGGCAGTGCTTGACACATTAATACAATGCCGTAGACCGGACTGTGGTACTACTATTTTCAGTTGACACATCTCAAGAATCTTATCAGAAATCCCATCTGCCTCGTTTCCAAGAATAAACGCGGAGTCCAGTGGGAAATCCGCTGAATGCAACGGTACAGCGTCAGGAGTGTTTTCCACCGCCACAACTATTCTGTTGCTCTGCGTATAAAGAACGGCCTCGGCTGTTTCCGGGAACCACCTCCATGGTACAAGGCCGTGGGTTCCCCTGGAAGTTCTACCCACTTTTTTACCACCGGGACGGGCGGAAATACCCGTAAGAATTACGCCGGAGGGGGAAATAGATTCAGCGGTGCGGAAAACAGACCCCACATTGAAGGCACTTCTCAGGGAATCAAGAACAAACAGAGGGAATTTCTCGGTGAACATTGTTCCAATTCTATCAGCCTTTACCCATTCGGTCAATAAGCGGACGATTGGTGTGTGGAATACACTATTGACAAATGAAACGGCGGTGTTTAGATAAAACACAAGGAGACTGTAAAATGACATTGCTGCTTGTTCTCATGGCGCTGTATGGTCCTTCTCTTGAGCTTTCGGGGGAAGAGGCAGGGTATTCCTTTCAGCTTGAGGATAGTTCTGTAGTATCTTTTCTTACAGGGGCGCAGAACAAATACATCGTTTTTCGCTACGGTTTTCCCGACAGCATTCTTTTTGAATTTCCTGAAGACACTTTAGCCTCTTCGTGGGATATGTTTTCATTTGAAAGCTATTCCAGAATGGGCGGAGAACAGAACGAAGGCATGGAAATTCACAGTATAATATTCAGTTCGAATGATACACTTGTAGAAGTCTATGATGATTACTACTCCGTAGGATCGGAGTACAGCACGGGCATTCGAATCACAGAGGGAACAAATGCAATCCTTCAGAAAACGGGTGTATTTGATTCAAGAACTGGAAGTTTGAATCAATTCCTGAACAATTTTCGCAGCAGGGAGTTACTGTAATGAATAAAGTTGTGGTTCGCACCGGCAAGGGCGAGGTTTTAAAGGGATACACGGGAGATTTCTCCAGAAGCAAGCCTTCTTTTATGCTTTCAAGCGAAGACGGAGCTGTTAAAACAAACCAGATCATTGAGTTGAAGGATTTAAAAGCGATTTTCTTTGTAAAATCATTTGACGGTGATTTCCTTCACAAAAAAAAGCTGTACTTCGACACTGATGTTTCATACGGAAAAAAGGTGGTTGTTTCCTTCAAAGACGGGGAGGAATTCATCGGCAGGGTGGAGTCAATGCATTCTGATCCGGGGGATTCCGGCTTTTTCATCTTTCCGCTGGATTCGGATTCAAACATCATCAGAGCTTTCTTCCTGAATAACGCGATAGTTGGTATTCAGCTTTACAAGTAATCCAGATTACAGGCACTTGGAAAACCGGTATTTCTGTCGGTTACTTGTTGTATGGAGCTTTCAAACAGAATTATAGCGGTACTCTTTATTGCTTTGTCTGTTCTTCTGATTACCCGAAGAGAAGAAACCGGCAATGATGGGGTATCTCATGGTATCTGGCGCGGCCAACTGACCACAGTTACCGCAAAGGGCGGGATGCTGTCCACTGAAGGTGGTAATTTCTGGGTTTCTGATAAATCACTGGCCGCTCTTTCACTCAAAGGTGATTCCGCCATGGTGATTGGTCATCGAAGGGGAATGTTCATTTCTCCCTTCAGTTTAAGATTGAAGCCTTCATCTTCTTTCTTCTCCTCTTTGCGAAGGCAGTATCGGAACAGGCTTGTTGAAACAATACGCGATCCGGTTGCCCGTGGTCTTGCGGGCGGGCTTCTTATGGGTCTCAGGGGGTTGATCCCCGAGCAAACGGCACAGGCTTTCAAACAGTCAGGAACTTCCCATCTGCTGGCTCTCTCAGGGTTGCATACAGGGATTATCGCGTTGGTGCTTCTATTTCTCGCAAGATTAATTATGGGAAAAGGAATACTTTCCGGTTGGCTGGCTGTTGTGGGAATAGTTCTCTTTGTAGCTCTTTCCGGTGGAAGAGCATCAACTGTAAGGGCTGGAATTATGGCATCTTTCACAGTACTGTGGATGAGCTACCGGGGAGGGAAACTGCATTTGTTATCTGTGTGGTGGGCCGCTCTGCTGCTCTCCATTTTCTTTCTGCCGGGAACCCTGGAAGACAGAGGAGCCCAGATGTCTTACGGAGCCGTTCTCTCGCTGATCGTATTTGGTCGAAATGTCAGGGGAAGGTACTCCGCTATTTACTCGCCATTATACGCAGGAGTTGTGGTAACCATCTCACTTGCCCCTTTGATGACTTCTGTATACGGCGGATTATCATGGCTGGGACCAACGGCAACCGTGGTTTCTCTGCCGTTCATGCTGGTTGTTATGGTTCTGGGATTTCTGGCTTCACTCGGCCTTGGTCTCGCTGGTGTTTTACTCGATTATGTTTCAAATTGCTGGGTAAACACTCTGGAGGTTTTCAGCCATTCCCCGGTTAGTTTGCCACAGGCTGTTCTGTATCCCGTATGGGGAATTCTATTGATTGGTTTAAGGGTGTTTTCCCGTTGGAATGGGTTTAATAGACGATTCAGATAGATGTGGTGTCCGGGGGAATGCTGTCAATTTCCAATACAAGTGAATCGTCAAATAATTCTACCGGAGTATCTACTTCAACAGCAGGAGTATCCGCAGCAGTAATGACTTCAAGTGAATCTTCTTCAAAAATTTCTTCGTGTTCTTCTTCGATTTCCACGATCTCTTCAACTATTGGTTCCGGGATGGAGGTTGAGGCAGATTCATCTCTAAGGAATCTGATAAAGATGGATCCGGTGTTGTCTAAGGCCCCCTCAAGATTATCCAGCCCTACGGCCTCGAATTCAGCGCCAAGCGGAAGGTCAATACTCATTGTGTCGCCGGGGAAAAGGGTCCATGCATCCCGGATATTACCGGGAAAATGTCCGATAAGGATGGTCAGGCCATCGTAATTTAAAAGATTGTCATCTTCAACGATTATAGTATAGCTGCCGGCGGGAAGAGATAGAAACCTTGACCGTTCAAGAATTGCAAGGTGATAAGCACTGGAAACAGTAATGGTGGGGGTTACTTCAAGAATCACAGGAAGGAATCTTACCGTATCGGTTGACGATGGAGTTACCACAACCACAGTGACACTGTCAAGGTATCCGGGAGAAGCCTGCCATGTAACACTTCTACCGTAAGATTCAGATGAATTGGTATTTGTAAATCGACCGGAACTGCATGTCCAGACCGCCTGGGCACCGTCCGGCAAAATTGTGGAGAGGTAGGCTGTTCCATCACCGGAAGGATCAATGGAAGCGAGTATCTGTACCGGATCATTTAACTGCCCGAGACTTTCTCTGACCAGATAGGTCAACAGAAGGGCCACAGGAAGAAATATCGGAAGCAATATCGGGAGCAGCTGTTTGATTTTTCCTTTTCTTGCCATAGTACCGTCGAATATAATTGCTGAAACCAGAGAAAGGAAATTTATGCAGAATACAATGGAGTTTCTTATGCAGCTTCTCCGGACGAGAAGTGTAACCGGAAACACGGATCTCGCGGCGGAAATAGTAAGAACAAGGATGGATTCCCTTGGTCTTAAAATCAAGGTAACCAACAAGGGCTCAGTACTTGCGACCATGGAAGGTACCACAGATGACTCCGCGGTGATAAGTGCTCATATTGACACGCTTGGAGCTGTCGTATCCAGAATTACACCCGAAGGTACCCTGAAGTATCACTGTGTGGGCGGTTTTACCGCTAACAGCATAGAGGGTGAGTACTGTCAGGTCGAAACATTTGCGGGTAAGTTAATACCCGGAACTATTCTCTTTTCCAAAACATCGGTGCATGCCTACGGCAGAGAAAAATGCAGTGCAAAAAGAAGCCATGATGAAATGTATATCAGACTGGATGATGCGGCAGACTCATCCGACGCTGTAAAAGAACTGGATATCAGTGTTGGAAACTTCATTCACTTTGATCCGCGGGCACAGCATTTAAGCTCCGGGTATGTTAAAAGCCGACACATTGATGATAAAGCGGGAGTGGCTGTTCTTGTAGGGGCGGCAGAGGGTCTGGTGAAGTTGAAAGTTAAGCCTCAGAGGAATATTCATTTCCTTTTTACCGTTCACGAAGAGGTTGGCCATGGTGCCGCCGGATGGCTGCCTCAGAATGTTTCAGACTTTCTGGCTGTGGATATGGGAGTTTGCGGCATCAATCAGACTTCTGATGAAAAGAAAGTAACCGTATGTGCTGCTGACAGTTCAGGCCCATACAATTATGAATTGACAAAACATCTTATCAATCTGGCCAGTATTAACAACATACCGTACACAGTAGATACATTTCCATTTTACGGTTCCGATGCCGGAGCAGCCATGAAGATGGGGCTGGACGCAAGGCATGCGCTGGTGGGTCCGGGGGTGGACACATCACACGCCATAGAGAGAACTCACGAGGAGGGAATAAAGGCCACCATTGATCTCGTGACCATTTTTGCTATGGAGTAAGAATTATCTCAACGGCGGAGACAAGCGAGTCGGTAACATGATCCGGCATGGCCAGATTCTCCGCCTTTATTATTTCCAGCTGGTCGCTGCCTCTGCCCGAAAGAACAAGAATAGTTTCCAGACCAGATCTTCTTCCCAGTTCCATGTCAGTGTGAGCATCACCGACCATCCATCCACCGGATGGGAGTTTAAGGTCAAGTCGCGCCTGGTCTGTCATGCCTGTTTCCGGTTTTCTGCAACCGCATTTATCTTTTGGATGGTGCGGGCAATACATAATTGTAATGGAAGGAACTCCCGCTGCCGCAAGGGCACACAGCATTACTCCGTGAATCTGTTCAACGGCCGCGGCGGTATAGTAACCTCTGCCTATACCTGACTGGTTGGTTACAACAACAAGCGGATGACCTGCCCGGTGCAGGGCAGCGATCGCGGAGATTGCGCCTGGAACAGGTATCCATTCAGAGGGGTTTTTTACATAGTCAGCTCTGTTGGCGTTAATAACACCATCACGATCCAGAAAAACAGGTAGTGCCCTGTCAGGTATTAAGTGTCGGCCTGATGCGCTGCTATTCTGAGTTCCAGCAAGGCACTGGTTTATGCGCATAGCACCGCTATGTAATTGAACCAGTAACGCTGCTGGGGCTCTGGAGAGCCAGCAGTATACGACAGTTATTGCTTGACAGGGTAGTAGTTTCATTTTGAGATCTTGTTTCTGTGGTATTCTACAAGATCTGCAAGCCCGTCTTCAAAAGGAATCTGAGCCTTCCAGCCGAGGATTGAATTTGCTTTACCGGGGTCAAGAGCCACCTTCAGAATTTCCTCCGCAAGTGCCGGGCCGTAGGATGGTTTCAGATCTGTATCTACATATCCACGGATAATTCTGTCAAGATCTTCCACAGAGCTGCCCAGACCCCAGCCAATATTAAATATTTCTCCTTCAATATCCTGCCTGCTCAAATCCATGGCCGCTATGTTGGCCCCGGCAATATCCTTCACATGAACATAATCGCGAAGCTGCTGGCCATCTCCGTTGATTACGGGAGCGTTTCCATTCAGATATTTCACTGTAAATATTGCGGTAACTCCCGCTTCGCCAAAAGGATTCTGACGCGGACCGTAGACATTGGGATAACGAAGAACCACATAACCAAGGTTGTAGAGATACCTGTAGAGATAGAGGTAATGCTCCACTGTATGCTTGCTTATGCCATAGTGACAGATAGGGTTAATGGGGTGATCTTCTTTAACGGGGATGTACTGAGGTTCTCCGTACACGGCTCCGCCGGTGGAAGCATATATAACTCTTTTAACCTTACCCTTTACCGCTGCTTCAAGGAGATTAAGAGTGCCTTTTATGTTCACATCAGCATCAAACTGCGGCTCGCGGACAGATCTGCGAACATCCATCTGTGCCGCGTGATGACACAGAATATCAAAGCAGCCGTTCTCAATCAGTTCTGCGGCTTCATCTGTTCTAATGTCAAGTTCATGGAAAGTAATACCTTCGCTTATATTATCACGAAACCCTGTGGAAAGGTCATCCAGTACATGTACCGAGTGCCCGGCTTCGTTAAGAGCATCCGCTATATTGGATCCGATAAAACCAGCTCCGCCTGTAATAAGGATCTTCAATTATCAACCTCCCGGCAAATAGTGTTCAGCAATATACCAAACATAGACCTTTCATGTTCCACTCTTTTATAATTACACCTGTCGGCAAACAAGGAGGTTTCCATGAGAGTTCTGGTTCTATCCGGCGGAAGGTCTGCCGAACGGGAGATAAGTCTTCTGTCTGCGAAGTGGGTATCCGGTGAGCTTGAAGCAGCGGGTCATTCTGTTACAGATGTAATTATTGAACAGGACGGATGCTGGATGCTTAAGGGTTCTTCAAGGAAACTTACTATTGAAACAGGTTCTGTGCCATGGAAGCTTTTCTCGGAAGAAAACGAAATTCCTTTTGATACAGTTTTTCCTGTTCTTCACGGTTCTTTCGGTGAAGACGGTACCGTACAGGGGTTTTGCGCCACAGCAGGATGGTCTTGTGCCGGAGTACCGGTAATGGGTTCTTCCATAGCAATGGAAAAACACACGATGAAAAACCTTGCGTCTCATGCATCCATTCCCGTTGTTCCATGGGTATTTCTGGGTGAAAACCGGAACACTTCTTTTGAATCTCTTAAAGAAGAAATCGCCGCTCTGGGATTCCCGTTGTTTGTTAAACCTTCAAGGCTGGGTTCCAGTGTGGGTATAGGGAAGGCAAATACTGCGGAAGAACTGATGGAAGCTATTAAAACCGCGGCTGATTACGATTCCATGATTCTTATTGAAAAGGCTGTTGATTCTCCAAGGGAGATAGAAGTCAGCGTTATTGGTAACGGTTTTCAGGTTTTCAGTTCCGTTCCGGGTGAAGTGCTTCCCGGTAGAGAATGGTATGACTATACCGCAAAATACAATTGTGATGATTCAAAACTGGCTATTCCAGCCAGTCTCTCCGCATCGAATACTGAGAACATCAGGATGATGGCGGAAAAAGCGTTTCGTATTCTCGGTGGCAGGGGATTCGCCAGAGTGGATTTTCTCATGAATTCTGAGGGTATCTGGCTCAACGAAATCAACACAATTCCCGGTTTTACAAGCATCAGCATGTTCCCAAAGCTCTGGGCGGCAACGGGAATGGATTCAGGGAAATTGCTTAATTTTATCCTTGACGAAGCTTTTTCAAGGGTTGAACACGGGTTATGTGTTGAATGAGCAGTAATCTCGAACTTAGAAGCGATACATTTTCCACGCCGGACAACGGAATGAGAAAAGCTATCGCGGAGGCCCCGGTCGGAGACGATGTTTTCGGGGAAGACCCCACTATTAATTCTCTTGAAATCCGTGTGGCGGAAATGCTGGGGAAAGAAGCCGGGCTTTTTGTGCCTACGGGAACCATGGGCAACGGGCTGGCAATTCGATCTCTCGCGTCTCCCGGGGAAAGAATCCTCTGCGGAACAAAAAGCCATATCTATAATTTCGAGGGTGATCAACTGGCAATGAACTGCGGCTTGCAGATGCACCGTGTTGACGAACGGGTGGATGGTATGATACCCTTAAAAGACATCAGGCGAGTATTGGATGTCGGCGAGAATATTCACTCTGCGCCTGTAACGGTTCTTGCTCTTGAGAACACACACAATTTCCTTGGTGGTAAAATACTTCCTCAGAATGATGTTGTTGAAGCCTGCTCTTATGCCCATTCAAAAAGGGTAAAAACCTATCTTGACGGTGCCAGATTGTGGCATGCTCATGCGGCAACGGGAGTTCCCCTTGATGAGCTGGCTCGACCGTTCGATATGGTTTCTGTTTGTTTTTCGAAGGCGCTTGGAGCACCCATAGGTTCGATGGTGGCAGGATCTTCTGATCATATCAGCAGAGCAAGGTGGTTTAGAAAAAGAATGGGCGGAGGGATGAGACAGGTGGGAATCCTCGGAGGGGCCTGCCACTATGCTTTGAACAACAACCTTCCCCGATTGAAGATAACCCACGATTACGCAAAAAGGCTTGCAGAGGCATTCAAGTCAACAGGCAGATTCAAAGTTGACATTGAAGCGATTGATACCAACATAGTCTTTCTTGAAACAGAAGAAGACTGTGCGGAGAATCTGGTATCTCAACTCAAAGCCATGGGTCTGTCAGTTCTTGCGGTTGATACCGCTTCAGTGCGCTTTGTAACGCATCTTTCACTTGATTCCAAATGTATTGATGAAGCAGTTAAACAATTAGAAAAGGAGATATAAATGAAAGCAGGAGTGACCGGCGTTGGTCATCTGGGTTATCACCACGCCAGAATTATGAAAACTTTAGTGGATGAAGTAATGATCCACGATACAGATCCGGTTCGCTTGAAAAAGGTATCAGAAGAACTGGGAATACAGGCGGCGGGATCTCTTGAAGAAATGGTGGAATGGGCAGACGCCCTCGATGTCGCCTGTACCACATCCGCTCACTATGATGTTGTTCTCAAAGCTCTTGGAAAGAATGTACCTGTTCTTGTGGAAAAACCCATAGCGGCAACCGCAAAGCAGGGTGAGGAAATGGTTGAGATCGCAGACGAAAAGGGTCTTGTGCTTGCTGTGGGTCACATCGAAAGATTCAACCCGGCAATGATGGCCGCCGACAGTACAATCGATAAACCTATTTTCATGGAAGGTCACAGAATGGCCGGTTTCAATGTGCGTTGCACAGATGTTTCGGTTGTTATGGACCTCATGATACACGATATTGATCTTGTACTCTGGAAAGCTGCTTCACCGGTTGCTGAAATTCATGCTTCCGGAGTCCCGGTACTCACTGAAACCGTTGATATCTGTAATGCCAGAATCCTGTTCGAGAATGGTGCTGTTGCCAATCTCACCGCGAGCAGAATCTCCGCAGAGCCTAAGAGAAAACTTCGATTTTTCCAGAAACACGGTTACATTTCTGTTGATTTCGGAGACAGAAAGGTAACAGCGCTGAAGCTTGAGAAGGGTATGATCATCCCCGTGCCCGTGAATGTTCCCGAGGGTGACGCTTTAACGGCTGAGATAAGCAGTTTCCTCAGTGCGGTACACAATGGCACACCAACGGCAGTTTCGGGCAGGGAAGGGCTCAGGGCGCTCAGAGCGGCAACGACAATTCTTGAAAAATCCGAGAAGAGCATTCTCGATCTCCCATGAAACTTCTAATTTCCGCAGGAGAAGCTTCAGGGGATCAGAGAGGCGCGGAGGTTCTTGCGGCCTTGAAAAGAATATCCCCGGATTCCATTTACGCTTTTGGTCTGGGGGGCAGTCGACTGGCCTCCGAGGGAATGAATGTCACTCACGATCTCAGTGACTACGCGGTGATGGGTTTCGGTGAGATACTTCTCTCGCTGGGTAAATTTCTTAAGCTGGAGAAACAACTCAAGGCCCTGTGCCGAGAGGAAAAACCGGACTGTATCTTTCTTGTAGACTACCCGGGGTTCAACATGCGTTTAGGCAGATGGGCAAAGAAACATGGAATACCGGTTGTTCATTATGTCGCTCCACAGATGTGGGCATGGGGTGCGTGGAGGGTTCGAAAGCTTAGAAAAAGCACAGATATTCTTCTCACTCTCTTTGCTTTTGAAGAACCATTTTTTAAAGCCAGAGGCGTCAACGCTGTTTTTACGGGTCATCCACTGAAAAAACTCATAACTTCTCAAACAGAAAGGGGCGAAGCCCTTGGTCTTCTTCCGGGGAGTAGAGCGCAGGAGGTGGAGAAACTTCTTCCGGTGATGCTGAAGGCATTCACCACGCTGAGAGACAAGGGAATAGTGGGTAAAGCCCTTCTGGCTGTTTCAGATCATTTGGAGAAAGAGATATACAGAGATGCGGAGAATACCAGAGGTGTTGAGCTTCTAAAAGGTACACAGGAGGCTTTGGCTGGCTCAAAAGCCGCTCTTGTCTGTTCGGGTACCGCCACGCTGGAAACAGCCCTTTCCGGTGTTCCTTTTGTTATATGCTACAAAACAAGCGGTTTCACATATATGCTCGCGAGACATCTTGTGAAGGGGGTCAGGAAGATCGGTCTGGCAAATATTATCGCCGGAGAAGATGTAGCTACTGAATTGATCCAGAGGAATGTTACTCCAGCCAACATGGTTGCCTGCCTGGAACCGCTGTTCTCTGATGAAAATGTCGCTCAAGAGACTGTAAACAGACTTTCACTTGTGAGAAATTCTCTTGGAGATGGCGATCCGGCAGAGAATACAGCAATGGAAATAATTCGATTCTTGAAAACAGCCGATGAAAGCTGAAACGGTGGGAACCGCAGGCAGAATTCTGCTCAGTATACTCGGGAGAACATGGCGGGTTTCCAGATTGAAACCCTCTACCGGGCTGAGGGGCAACTCCATTATGTACGCATTCTGGCACTGCGCACAGCTTCCATTGATATTTACTCACAGGAATATGGGTATCCGTATATTGATCAGTCAGAGCCGTGACGGTTCTCTGGTTTCATCCATATGTGAGCAGATGGGTTTTATTCCAGTGAGAGGTTCATCCAGCAGGGGAGGTGCTTCGGCAGCCCGTGAACTTATGGAAGCCATGCGAAGCGGTGAGCCGGGCGCTATTACTCCAGATGGCCCGAAGGGGCCTCCAGAAATTGTAAAAAGAGGCGTTTCGCTTATTCCCAGACGGGCAAAAGTTCCTGTGGTTCCCTACGGAGTCAGCGCTTTCCCCGTAATCAGGCTCAAAAGCTGGGACAGGTTTATGATTCCCCTTCCCTTCGCGAAACTTGTACTCTGTGAAGGCAAACCCGTCCCACCGGGGAATTGCAACCGGGAAACACTGACCGCTGCCATTAATTCAGAATTCCGCCGCGCGGAGCTTGCCGCGAGCCCGGTTGCTTCCCTGATTATTTCAATCATTAAAGTCGCGGCGTGGATACTGACCCCACTGGCGGAATTGATACTTCTTTTCCGGCCTGACAGAGAACGGAACGAACGCAGAGGTTTGATACCCCGGAACAACAGCAGGCCTGTATGGCTTCATGGTTCCAGTCTCGGAGAGCTGAAGGGATTGCTCCCGGTTGTGGAGAATCTAAGATCAACCGATACTCCGTTCTTTGTTACATGTTCAACAGTCGCCGCACGGCAGTTCATTGAAAAAGAAGATCTGCAAGGTGCTTTTCAACCCCTGGATACACAGGGCGCTACGGGCAGGTTTCTTGACAGACTTCAACCGTCAGCTCTGATACTTGCGGAAACAGAATTCTGGCCGATTCTTCTTCATGAAACCGTATCCAGAGGTATTACAGCGGGAATGGTGAATGCGCGCCTTTCAGGGAAAAGTGTCAGGGGATACAGACTGATCAAGCCTCTTTTCGGGAAGATATTTTCGTGTTTCCGGGGCGTTCTAACCAGATCAAAAGTCGATACTGACAGATTTCTGGAACTGGGAGTGCAAACAGAAGTCGCGGGAGACGGGAAAGCGGCAGTAAAGCTCCAGGAACCGGATCCACACTGGAATACAATGATTAAACCTGGTTCCAGAGGTATTATTGTTGCCGGATCAACCAGAAAAGGTGAGGAAGAAACAATTCTGGAAATTGCAAGACTCACCGGGCTTACACCAGTGCTTGTTCCCCGCCACGAGAACCGGATAGAAGAAGTTATCGGTATTGCGGAAAAGGCCGGTTTCAAGCCTGATCTGTGGACAGAAAATCCCACCGGATCTTCCTGTCTTATTGTGAATGTCAAGGGAATTCTCGCGTCACTGTATGGCCTGGCGGATATTGCCTTTGTCGGGGGAACATTGGCCCCGGTGGGGAGACACAACATCCTTGAACCGCTTGCACACGGTGTTCCTGTTATTGTTGGTCCTGAGCATCATCATTTTGCCGATGTTGTGGAGAAAGCTTTGAAGAACAATATTTGCAGGGTATTTACTACTGTTGAACAGGGAGCTGCTGTAACAATGGAATTACTGGCATTTTGCGATGAAAACGATCATGGCTCTTCAGAATTCAGTTCTGAGCTTTTTCTTTCAAATATGAGAATACTTCTTAAAAAGATGGAAATACCAGTATGAGACTTGATGATATACACAGAAAGTTATCCACCAGAGACGGACCGTGGCTCTGGGTTGCCTGGTTTCTCCAGCCGGTAGCGCTTTCGTATCTCATGGGGGCTTCATTTAACCGGTATCTGTACAGCAGGGGTATTCTCCGGAAACAGTCTTTCGATACCGTTGTGGTAAGCATAGGCAACATTGAAGTTGGTGGGGTCGGCAAGACACCGGTAACTATCAGAATTGCGGAAAAACTCGCGGATATGGGCGTAAAGACTTCAGTTGTCTGCCGCAATCTCTCTTCGGGTAATGGTCCTCCCATAGCTGTGCGACAGGGAAACGCTTCAGGTGGACCGTCACTGAGTGATGAAGCCATTCTTCTGGGAAGGATTCTTGGTAAATCATGCTCCATCTATACAGGCGGTGACAAAAGCGCTGCCGTAGAAAGAGCAGTCAGGGAAATGAAGCCTGAAGTGGTTATTGTGGATGACGGTTTTCAGCATCACAGACTTCACAGAGATATTGATGTTGTAGTTCTTAACGCCGATCATCCCTTTGGCCAGGGGGGAGTTCTTCCGGCGGGTACATTGAGAGAATCTTCCAGAGCTCTCAAGAACGCTGATTATCTCTGGATCAACGGTGTAACATCCGATGCCCAGTTGTCGCTTGCCAGAAGGCTTATTTCCGGAAGAAACTGGAAGTCACCATTTATTTCGAGCAGTGTGATTCCTGGAAAACCGCTGAGGTACGATGGAACTCCGGACAGGATTGGCAGGGTTGTTGCTTTCTGTGGAATTGGAAAACCCCAGGGTTTTAAGCGCACTCTTGAAAAAACAGGATTTGAAATAGCAAAATTTCATATATACCCCGATCACTGGCGTTACACACAGAATGATATAAAGCACCTGATGGATAGTTTTGAACATTCAACCACTGATTTTCTTATAACAACGGAGAAAGACGCCGCAAGGCTGGGTACAGGACTGGTGAAAACAATGAATTTAAGAGTTCTTCCAATCAGACTCTCGATTACGGACCAGTCTGCTGAAGAAGAACTGCTCGGTAACATTCTTGAATTGATCAGGAGAAAATAATGACAAGAAAAACAGACATACTCATTATAGGTGGAGGAATGGCCGGGCTTACCTGCGCACTTGAAATACCGGAGAAGTATTCTGTTACCATCCTCAGTAAGATTCAACTGCCTACAGGAAGCACCTTTCTTGCCCAGGGTGGACTGGCGGCTGTTACCTCCGAGGATGACAGTTTCGAGAATCACCTTAAAGACACCCAGAAAGCCGGAGCCGGCATGGTTGATGAGGTTGTAGCTCAGAAGATCATTTCCACGGGGCCTGAGCTTGTGAATACTCTTTCACGGTGGGGTATCGCTCTTGAGGGATCAAATGGTGACGGTGGAGGAATGGAGGGAGGACATTCATTCAGAAGAGTTCTTCATTACTTCGACCAGACCGGCAGGTTTATTTCGGAGCATCTTGGCGAAGAGTGTAGAAAACGAAGCAACATTACAATTATCGAAAACGCTTTTGCCATCAACCTGATTTCGGCTTCCCGTGAGGCACTGTCACTTCTCCAGAAGGGTTGTGACAGGTGTCTTGGTGCCTATGTTCTGATGGGGGAAGATGTTGTAACTTTTCTTGCGAGAGAAACTGTTCTTGCTACCGGAGGTGCAGGAAAAACATACCGTTACACATCCAATCAGGATTCCTCTACAGGTGATGGTATTGCCATGGCTTTCAGAGCAGGGCTTCCTGTGAGAAACATGGAGTTTTACCAATTTCACCCCACCTGTCTTTATCACCCGGACAAAAGGAATTTTCTGATAACAGAAGCCCTGAGGGGTGAGGGGGCAAAACTTATAAATGAAGCCGGCAAGAGATTTATGGAATATTATGACCCTGAACGTATGGAACTTGCCCCGAGAGACGTGGTTGCCAGGGCAATAGACAGCGAGATGAAGCATTTTGGAACAGATCATATGCTGCTTGACGCTACACATCTTTCAAGAAGTTTTCTTGAGGAATACTTCCCCGAAGTAACATCCGGGGTGATGTCGGTGGGAATCAGACCCTGGGAAGACCCTATTCCAATAGTACCGGCGGCGCACTATTGTGTTGGTGGTGTGGTCGCGGGAACGGACGGAAGCACAGAGATGTCAGGTCTCAGAGTGATTGGTGAAGCAGCTTCCACCGGATTCCACGGGGCGAATCGTCTTGGCAGCAACAGTCTGCTTGAAGCCGGTGTTATGGGGTTACTCTGCGCCAGATCCATAACAGATCACCTTCCGGGCCGGATTACCGGAGTCACAGTCAGAGACTGGTCTTTTGGCAGAGCAGAGCCCCTTGAGGAAAGTGTTCTTGTGGATCATTCCTGGGCCAGTCTGAGAAGTGTTATGTGGGATTATGTAGGTATTGTTAAAACCGACAAGAGACTTCGCAGGGCATTAAAACTTCTTGATGTACTGGCTGAGGAAGTGGAAGAGGATTACTGGACCCTGCTTCCAACAATGGAACAGCTTGAGCTTCGGAACCTGACCACAGTGGCAAGGGTAATTGTGAGAAGCGCTCTCAAGCGCAGAGAGAGCGTGGGGCTTCATTACCTTGTGGACTGTCCTTACACATCGCACATAAAGACGGATACTGTACTTAAGATCAACATGTAACATGGGAAGTATATGAAAAAATATTTTCTTCTTCTCTCTCTGCTTATTGCCGGATGTACTTCTGCTCCGGTTTACCGGGGTATGGGAATAAACTGCCGGGGATCCATGCCTTCAACCTGTGGGGTTGCTTCCCCGGATGGTGAAGTAATAACAGTACCCCCAAATCCGTCAAACTCAATCGAACATCGTATGCAGAGCGAGATAGATAGCTGGATGGGCACTCCCTATGTCTACGGCGGTGTTTCAAAAAGCGGAGTAGACTGCTCCGGTTTTACACAGGCAGTTTACCGTTCTATTGGCATTGAGATCCCCAGACGGGCATCAAGACAGTCTGTCGCTGCTGAAACAGTAAGCAGAAGTAATCTTAAGTACGGTGATCTGGTTTTTTTCAACACATCGGGATCAGGTATTTCCCACTGCGGTATTTATCTCGGCAATGGCCAGTTCGTTCATGCTTCGAGCAGCAGGGGAGTGGTGAGAGATATTCTCAGTCATCCGTATTACTCATCCCGCTTTGTCACCGGGGGAAGATTTCTGTAATGAAGATTCTTGATATAAATAACCTGTACTCGCCAACGGGCGGGGGTATACGAACCTATCACCATGAGAAGCTTAAATGGTGCAAAGCCAACGGAATTGAGAACCTTCTTCTTTACCCTTCAACAAAAAACACAGAAAATACAGTAAATGGTGGAACTGTAAGAGGCTTAAAGTCACCGAGACTGGCTGGCAGCGGTTACAATTTCTTCACAAGGGGAGAGCCGATTCGGCAGGCACTGAAAGAATTCAAACCTGATGTTGTGGAACTGGGCAGCAGCATGGTTGTACCGGGAATGGTCAAACAGGCACTGAAAGACATTCCTTCATTTGCCTTCTTTCACTCAAACTGGCCTGAAACTCTTCCCATGAGCGTTCTCGGTATTAACAAAGGAGTCATTCCCCGTCTGTTTCAAAAATTATCAGCACCTGTTATGCGCAGAGCTTACAAGCCCATGAACGCAGTAATCGGCGCGAGCGATTACTCAATTCGCAAGCTGAAGGAAGCACATCTTACAAACATCAGAAAGGTTCCCCTTGGCACAAACCCTGACATCTTTCACCCGAAAATGAGATCCGGGGAACTGAGAAATAGCCTCGGCATTCCCGAAAACGGGAAAATGATTCTCTACATGGGAAGACTCGCCCCGGAAAAAGGCATACATGTTCTTCTCAAAGCATGCACACACCTCTTCAAACAAAAGAACATGGTGCTTGTTATTGCCGGAGAGGGTCACTGGGACAAAAAGGTGAAGCAGAAAACTGCTGAGAATCCGGAAAAGATGAAACTCCTCAGCCAGGTAAAGAGCAGAGCTGAAGCGGCAAAGCTTATGGCAAGTGCTGATGTTTTTGTTTCAGCAGGACCGCTGGAAACCTTCTCGCTGGTCACTCTTGAAGCTCTGAGCTGCGGCACGCCGGTGGCTGCATGCAGCAAAGCAGCCGCTTCTGAACTAATAACAAAGGCAGGTGGCAATTCAATTTACTCCCCCTGGAACTCCGGAGATGCCCTTGCTGAAGCAATCCGAAATGCAGCTGAAACAAAAAAGGAACAAAGAAACGAATTCAGAGCCTTTGCAGAGAAATACACATGGGATGCCTGTTTCAAAAATATCTTCCAGATCTACAACGAGCACATGCAGGCAGCAAAAACCTAATTACACAGAATGCCCAAAACACAGCAGAGCATAGACTACCAATCCCCATCCAGCCCGTCCGGCTATCCAGTCGCTCCCAATAACAAATCCAGAGGGCTTTCAACAGTTCTGTGAATTCCTTTCATCACATGCAGATAGATTCTCGTGGTTTCCAGACTCTTGTGTCCAAGCAATTCCTGTATCTCGCAGAGATCAACTCCCGCCATCAGCATATGCGTTGCAAAGCAGTGACGAAGCGTGTGAACGCTTGCACGCTTATTTATACCGGATTTCAGAACAGCTCTTCGAATAGCTTTCTGCACGAACGAAGGATGAATATGATGTCTCCGAACATCTCCGGTGGAAGAATCAACAGAAAACCCTGTGCCGGGAAACACATACTGCCAGGATAATTCCATTCCTGCTCCCGGGTATTTTCTTTCCAGCGCTCCGGGAAGAGTAACTGGAATATTCGATGCTTCCAATGCCGAGTGAACTGCTTCTATCTGCCTTTCCAGAAATGGAACCAGCGTCCTTCCCAAAACAGTAACCCTGTCTTTATCACCC
>JAUVJW010000181.1 GCA_030596465.1 Candidatus Fermentibacteraceae bacterium
GGAGCTGCCGCCGATTGTCTTAATGCCCGTGAGCTGGGAAAATGCAGGCGCAGCAAACGCAAGCAGCATAACAAGGAACAGCATGTCTGTCTGTAATTTGTTTCTCATCTGTCAAGCCCTCCTTAAAGCAGTGTTCAGCAGCAGTATTACTATTTACTCCACACACAATATTTGTGTTCCGTTTCCCGGATACCACCAACTGGAAAAGATAACACAAGAGACAGGGAAAACATTCTTCTGAACATTTGTATTGAATTATTTATGACTGAATTCTAAAAAACAGAGTCTCATGTGCAGGAAAACCATCTCATACTGCCCGTTCATTTTCTCAGTTCATCGGCGACGGGTAAGCTGTTGACACAAATTTCACTTTTACTTATTCTCTTGCAGGGCATGATTATAAAGGTATAATTAAGTGATTGGAGGCCTTCCATGAAATTTTCATTTCTTTTTGTCGCGATTCTGTTTTCGAGCATGCCCGGGCAGTGGCTGGAACAGACTGGAACATAGAATGGGGTGATATCTGGTGGACATGCAGCGAACCTGACACAACAGATATCTACATCCATCGAAAAAACTGAGTATCGGATCAATCCCCGCTTCCGGGAGCGTGAATGGCTTTTTCATACTAACTGAGCCGTGTGAAGTTCAACTGACAATTTACGACACCGCGGGCAGAAGCATACACAGCATTCTCAACGAAACCCTTGACGCAGGGAAGTATACATTCAATCAGGAAATCTCTGCACCCGGAGTTTACTGTATGGTTCTTGAGACCCCCGGAGAAATCGAAGCAGGAATGTTTACAGTTCTGCTACCTTAGGAGCGCGTCCGAGAATGTAACAGTTTTCGAGAAAAATTCCGTGTTTGGGATTGTTTGCTCCCGTGGTAACAACAACCTGAATAAGTGGACTGGAAAGAGAAACCGTTTTGAATCATATTGCGGTCATGGAAAAAATAAAGATTGCTAAAAAAGACATCAGCGAAATTGCCTCACATCTTGCTCGTATGGGCTGGTCTGAAGCAAACGCGGGAAACATTTCTGTTCTCATGCAAAGAGGTACTGCTTTCGATCTGGGAGAGAACCCGAATTCATACCACTTTCCCGAGCCTGTCAGAGCCCTTGCGGGAAGAACTATTCTTATCACTGCAACCGGTAGCCGATTCAGAAGAATGAAGCGTGATATCCACACCCAGATTGTACCCGTTATCATTACCGAATTCGGTACCGCCGCCTTATGGCCCGCTGAATTCCCTGCTCCTACAAGTGAAATCGGAACACATATACAAGTACATTCTCTTACACCGGATCTCGGCTGGGAAACATCAGCAATAGTACACACCCACTCAACAAAAATGCTTGCGTTATCTTCCAGCGATATCCCCGGAGAAATGCTTCAGGATGCTGTGGAAAGAGCTCATCCCGAGATATCCATCCTCATGAAGAAAGGATTGGCATTTCTGGACTTTGCCCCTCCGGGAACCTGGGAACTGGGAAAGAATACCAGAGATGAATTCAAACGGGCAAACGCGGTCATCTGGCGGAAACACGGTATTCTGGGATTTGCCGAAGATATAGAAATGGCCTGCGATTATGTGGAAATGACCGAGAAAGCCGCAGAAATTCTTCTTCTTGAAAAAAGCGCCTTCGGGAACTTTCTCGGATTGAAGGACAGGGAACTGGAAAATCTCCGTGGTGAGCTTGCGCAGAGCTAACCGTGGTTATAAAAGATTAGATTGCTGTGTTCATAGTATCATGATAAATAGTTAATCTGGAGGGGTATGGAATGAAAATACTGATCGCCATTAGTCTTCTCAGCGTGTTTGCGCTTTTCTCTGGCTGCGGAGACTCCGCAACCGAGATAAGGGGCACTCTTCCCGTGGTTACCGGAATTACTCTTGACGCCCTCGCAAGTAAAGGTGATACCATTGTAATTACCTGGACTGCTTTAGACACAACGCTGGTTGAGGGTTATTTTCTTTGGACAAGATCCGTCATTGATGGCCCATGGTCGCTGGCTGCTTTGTGCAACGACAACGCGGGATCTCACATTGCAATAGAATCTGCCTTTTACTCTGTCATGGCTTTCAATGGAATTGACAACTCCTCTGATGTCAGTTTATCTGTAAACACAAAAACCGAAAGTCTTTCCGAAATCAGAGAGTTATTTGCCATGAAGCCTGTTGGATTCCGAATTGACCTTGCGGGCGATTCGCTCATAGCCGGCGATCCCGCCTCTGAAGGATTCCCTCAGGACTTCATTATAGCGATAAACTGGATTGGAGAAAGATACATCTTTCCCGGAAACGCTTATCCCGAAATGTGGCCGGGCGGAGCCAGAACAAAGGTCTCATCTGTAGGAGGACTTGTTGCTCCCTCGCCTGACGACTCTATCAACTGGAGAGACAGTATTTCCTACGGGGGAGATTTCTTCCTCGCTCTTGATGAAGGGTACTATTGTATGCTCAAGGGTACTCACACCTTCCCGGACACTGCATCTTTAACAGACACACTGGTTCTCCGGGGCCAGATTCAGCCAATCATGGGTATTCGGGTATTTAACGAGCAGTAGACTTTCTTATGCGCACCCGGTGACAGGGGGGGGAGATACGAACTCCCCCCCCCCCTTTTTTTTGCTACGGAGTAAGTCTTTTAATATCCCGCGGGAACATGGTGGTAAGGCGAATGTTGTCCACTCCCAGGAACCTTGCGGTTATCCTTTCCAGACCAATTGCAAGCCCTCCGTGCGGGGGAAGGCCGTACTTGTGTGCCTGTAGATAACTCGCGAAGTCATCGGGGTTTAAACCCATACTTATCATCTTATCTATCTGTTCCTGGTAGTTGTTGATTCTCTGACCACCGGTTGTTATTTCAAGTCCCCTGAACAGAAGGTCGAAACTGAGTGTTGTGCCTGGATTGTCCGGATCGTCTCTGGTGTAAAAAGGCCTCTTCCCGGTTGGAAAATGGGTAACAAACACAAAATCACTGTTCCAGTTCTCCGCTGAATAGTTACAAAGCGCCCGTTCCTCTTCCGGTTCAAGATCAGGCTCACTGGAGTAATCCCTGCCTGTCACCTTACCTGCAATTTCGTGGGCTTCAGCAAGTGTCACCGCGGGGATACCATCTCCAATCACCGGCATATCGGCATCAAGAAGAGTAAGCTCCGGGACACACTTTTCCTGAATGAAATTAATACAATACTTAAGCAGAGCCGTTTCCATGAGCATCACTTCAGTGTGGTCCTTCACAAAACTCATCTCAAAATCAAGAGAAGTGTACTCGTTGATATGACGACTGGTCTGATGGGGTTCTGCCCGAAAAACAGGACCAATCTCAAAAACTCTTTCATATATTCCCACACCCATCTGCTTGTAGAACTGAGGAGACTGGGCAAGGAAAGCAGGCCTCCCGAAGTAATCCACCGCAAAGATATTGGCCCCGCCCTCCGCGCCGACCGCACCAATCTTCGGGGTGCGTATTTCTGTAAACCCCTGCTCGCGGAGAAACTCCGCGAAGGCTTGTGCAAATGCTTCTGATATCTTAAGCCTGGCTCTTTCCACTGGATGACGAAGACTCAGAGGTCTGAGATCGAGATTTGTGTCAATATGAAGATCAAGTATTTTCTTGGACAGATCCACAGGCGGATGCTCTGCGGGCACGGATATTACCTTAACATCTTCCACCTGAATCTCTACACTGTCAGGGTTGATGGACTTGTCTTTGATTTTCGCTTTCTTCACCATACCTGTTACCTGAATGGACTGCTCTTCCGCAAGCCCGTCTATCAGTTCTTCATTTCCATCACGACCAATTACACATTGGAGGAGGCCGTCATGACGGCGAATCACGAGAAATGCGCCCCATCCCAGTCTGCGAATTCTCTGGATCATACCGTGAACAGTTACCTTCTGCCCATCCATTTCTGCCAGTTCCGCTGCGTTGAGCAGTCTCTGGTCAGTAGAGGTTGATACTCTGTACATCAATCATCTCCTGCATTCTGCCCGGCAAATCTAATCAGACGATTCGGTGTGCCTGAAAAATGTGCATGGGCTTCCTTTATTGATTTTTCAAGTGCTTCCAGTCTGGGGAATATACCGGAAGGGGGTTGTTCCATCTTAATAATTTTGTAGCGGAACTGCCTCAAGTCGCTGCGCATTCGAAAAACAGAAGGTTGATAATAGCAACGGGAGCGTTCACGAAAAGCCCACAGTGCCTTTACTCCCTCCAGAAGAGCATCTTCCTTCTCCATCTGAAATGATTTCCTGAGACGGACAAGAAACCTCTCCATAAACCGGAGTTCCGCTTCGATGTCGGCAGGTGTTCCAAGTTTTCCACTCATGCTGAAGTTGCCTTATATTCTGCTGTTAAAATAGATTCTACGCGGCGTGATACAGTTGCAAAGATAGCAAATAACCCCTGAGGAGGGAAGATGAGGATACTTGCGGTAAATCCAGGCTCAACTTCAACGAAAATTTCAGTTTTCCAGAATGACGAGGAAGTCTGGGATCTTAAACTGTCGCACTCCCCCGAAGAAC
>JAUVJW010000210.1 GCA_030596465.1 Candidatus Fermentibacteraceae bacterium
CAGGCAAATAGATGCCAAGGGGTCTCAAATCTGCTTGATTTGTTATGGTAAGTCAAGTGCCAGGAGCAGTTCCCGCAAATTATCGGGTGTACATACCGAACAACCACCACGCCTGAGAATATCCCATGCTGTTTCATCATGTATCGCCGCAACGATCACAAGATGAATACCGGATGCTCGCAGAGCGGCATTTTTGCCCACAAGAGCAAGAGTTCTAAGCCTCAGAGGAATCCTTTTCTGAAACCCCTGAGGAAGAACCGCAATGCTCCCTTTCGCAAATGGCATAAACAGTTCGACGCCTGGAAGTACTTCACAGCGGAACGGGCGGCTGAATCCCAGTTCTCTTAAAATTTTCCATGCATACATGTAAATATGTCTGCCCCTTTTTCCTTCAAGATCCTCTCCGCGAAGCACAATTCCTTCTGAAGGAATCCGAAGTGGAACCCGAAACGCTTCCTGCATCTCAACCGGCAGTCCAGAAATTTCGAAGCTCTCATCTTCACCAAGAAGCCTTGATCCCAGCGCGGTCCAGAAAAGCCTGTTGTTGCGATTTTTCACAGAGCCTCCTTTAGAACCGAATGAATAGTCTCACTTGAAAAACCTCTTCTGGAAAGCCATCCGGACGCACGCCTGCGAGCTGTTTCATAATCATCAATATGCCCGTACCTGCTTGATACCTGTTTAACAAGTTCCTCTTTACTTTCCCTCTCTGAAACAGAAGCAAGAGCCTGCTCGATTACCTTCTCCGGTACATCCCGCCTGGAAAGCTCTATTTTTAACCTGATTCTGCCCATGGTCTTTGAAGAAATGAAGAGTGCGCAGAAACGGCTGTCATCAACCAGGCCGTACTCTGTTGCCCAGTTCACCGTAGTCTCCGCGACTGAGGCTGAATACCCCAGCGATGTTACTTTCTTCCTTAACTGACCCGAAGAGCGTTCAGAATGACTCAGATAACGCTGAATATCATTTCTGGCGCAGTCATTCTGCAGAACAGAAAGGTAATCAGGATCAACATCACTGCCTGGCTCCGGTGCGCCGGACGCTGGAACAATTAATTTTCCGGAAGACAGGGTTACGGACACCCTGCCTCTTCTGATCTTTTCGACTGCAAGAACCGGTTCTATGGCTTTGCCTCTTTTCCGGCTTCTTCCTTTTCTTCTTCTGGAATCAGACCGTAGGCTTTTCGTAATTTGGTGTCAAGATCGACCGCAACTTCCGGATTTGCGGCAAGGTACTTCCTGGCATTCTCTCTGCCCTGCCCGATCTGAGTTCCCGCTATGGAATACCAGGTGCCTCTTCTTGTAACAAGGTCTTTGTCCAGACCAAGATCAATTAACTCACCTGTTTTTGAAATACCTTCTCCGTGCATGATGTCAAATTCGCATTTTTTAAACGGTGGAGCTATTTTGTTCTTAACAACCTTCACTCTTGTGCGACTGCCAATAACATCCTCACCATCCTTGATGGAGGCTACCCTTCTTACATCCAGCCTCATGCTGGAATAAAATTTGAGAGCCCTTCCACCGGTGGTTGTTTCGGGATTGCCAAACATCACACCAATTTTCATTCTGATCTGGTTAATGAAGATAACGGTGCATTTAGAGCGAGCCACTGCACCTGTGAGTTTCCTCAGCGCCTGGCTCATGAGACGTGCCTGAAGACCTACATGGCTGTCACCCATCTCGCCTTCGATTTCCGCACGGGGAACAAGAGCCGCAACCGAATCAACCACCACCGCGGCAACAGCATTGGATCTTACGAGGGTTTCAGTTATCTCCAGTGCCTGCTCACCGTTACTGGGCTGTGACACCATGAGATTATCAATGTTAAGCCCGAGTTTCTCCGCATAAGTCGGATCAAGAGCATGCTCCGCGTCAATGAACGCGACTTCTCCTCCGGTTTTCTGGGCACTGGCCAGCATATGAAGCGCAAGAGTGGTCTTGCCGCTGCTTTCAGGACCGTAGATCTCAATTACCCTTCCCCGGGGAACTCCGCCAATACCCAGAGCGATATCAAGACCAAGTGAACCTGTAGGGAAAGATTCCACCTGCATTTCGGGGGCATCACCAAGTTTCATTATGGCACCCTGCCCGAATTTCTTCTGGATCTGCATGAAGGCCGCGTCAAGCGCCTTCTTCTTACCTGTCTCAGTACTTTTTCTTTCTGCCATGGCAACACCTTTCAGCAAATATTCTGATGTGACCCTGATGAGGGGACCTTCTCCTGCCATCAGAACCAACTATAGTAAACAAGTGTTCCCCTGGCAAGTCACTATTCGAACTCGAGAATATACAGTTTCTGATAACCTTCCTCTGGAGCCGGTAAAACAGTTTTCCTATCTGATGCTGAAAAGATTTGTATAGACCGGTCCATTCGGGGTAAGATTGCTAGTCATCAAGTGGATGGCATTGCTCACTCCGGCAATCTGCCTGTTAAAAGCAATATTCGGGCAAGACACGCCTCTTCGAATCCTGGCAAGGGTGACATGGGGAGTAAAGCTCCTGCTTCCTCCGGTCTTTCCCTCCTCGTCTGGAATTGAGTCAAGAAGCCGCACAATTGAGAACAGATTGGATGAGAACTTCCCGGAAAGCCATAAAACAGAAGGAGAATTCCCGAATTGTCCAATTCTTGAAAGAGTGTATTCAATGGGAAACAGTTCTTCCAGAGAGAGATTTTCTATTTCTCTGATTACCTGATCGGCCCTTCTGTCACCCAGGAATCGAAGAGTTATATGCATCTGCTCTCTCTGGATCCATCGAAGAGAAGGATGCTTTTGGATCAGCGGTTTCCGCCACTCTTCTATTTCCTGAACGGTGTCGTTTGAAAGGTGAAGAGCGACAAACAGTCTCACGAAAGCAATTCGAAAAGGGTTCCAAGGGCTCTTGCGCAGGCTCCCTCTCTGATTGATTCTCTGTCTCCGCCCAAACGCCACAGGTAAGCTTTTTCCACTTCACCGCAGCAGACGGCAGTCCACACCGTTCCTACAGGCTTTTCAGAAGTACCACCGCCCGGACCGGCAATTCCAGTAACAGACAGAGAACAATCTGCCCCTGTAGTCTTTTGTACACCTCTTGCCATCTCCAGAGCTGTCTTCTCGCTGACTGCCCCGTGTACCTTTAGAGTTTCTTTTTTAACCCCAAGCAATTCCATTTTCAAATGGTTGGAATATGCAATAACCCCACCTGCATACCAGCGGGACGCGCCGGGCACTGCTGTTATTCCACTGCCAATACCTCCACCGGTACACGATTCAGCGGTAGCCATGGAAAAACCTGATGAAATCAGTTTCCTGCCCGTAACTTCCTCAAGAGTTTCGTCCCGCAGGGTGGAATAAACCCGATTGCCCAGTTTTTCTATTACATCACGGCAGAAACCATCGGCACCAACACCGCTGACCTTTATGTCAACTCTGCCCGGGGAAGGAAGAAATGCCGGAGTAATGGCATTTTTCTTTGCCAGATCCCCCAGAGCATCGAACAGATTATTTTCTTTCAAACCCC
>JAUVJW010000018.1 GCA_030596465.1 Candidatus Fermentibacteraceae bacterium
AGGTTATTTTTCTTAAAACAATTATTCCCAGCCGTAAAATGACGAAGCAGTATTTGGGAGGTGATTGAAAATGAAACTGACAAAAGAGGAAAAGGACATACTTGACTCTGTGGAAAAAGGGGAGTGGAAACAAATTTCCAATTTTGCGCAGGAAGCGGTGCGATATCAGGAGGCGGCTGAAGCCACTCTGAGAAAGTCCAAACGTGTAAATATCCGAATGACGGAACGCGACCTGATTCACTTTCAGAAAGCTGCCCTGCATGAAGGTTTGCCTTATCAGACATTTATATCCAGCATTTTACATAAATATATCAATGGACGACTGGTAGAGAATACGAGATGAGGTAAAGCAAGGGTGTTCGAGAACGGGAATGCGGTGGTGTTTACTCAGGGAGCTTCACTTCTGAACTGACGGTATGTCTTCCATGGTATAACCCAGAAGCTTGCCCTGCCATGAGTCTCTGTACATCAGCTCCCGTTTTACCCTGTTCATAACAGCGAGTTTGTTGATGGCCCATTCGGGGGCTACAAGCATTCTGGGCGGAGCTTCGCCCGTTACCCTTTGAATCACGATGTCAGGTCTTGTGCGTTCAATGAAATCCGCGGCCAGAGATGCATACTCGCTTCTGCGCATGAGTTCCAGTTTGCCTTTGCTGTATTGCTCTGCCAGTTGCGTGTCTTTGACAATGTGGAGGTTTTGAAGTTTTACGCCTGCCGTTCCGGAGTTGTTTACAAGTTCAACGGTTGCCAGTGTTTCTTTTCTTGATTCTCCGGGAAACCCCAGAATTACATGAGCCGCGGTTCTGATATTGCGTTTGTGAAGTTTTTCAAAGGCTGTTTCCGAATCGTAAACAGTGTGTCCTCTGTTCATTCGGAGGAGCGTTACATCGCATCCGCTCTGAACTCCCAGCTCTACCCAGACGAAGGTTTCCTTTGAGATGTCTTTCAGTAGATCCATGACATCCTCACTTATGCAATCCGGTCTTGTGCAGAGAGAAAGCCCCCGGATACCGGGGAAATCAAGGGCTTCTCTGTACATTTTCTCCAGGCTTTTGACATTACTGTATGTGGTGGTGTAATCCTGAAAGTAGGCAAGAAAGTGATTTGTTTCGTGTCTTTCCCTGACATATTCTGTGGCCAGCTCCAGCTGTTTCGTGATGGTCATTCCCGGCCTGTAGTGTTTTGGCTCACTTCCAATTGGATTACAGAACACACAGCCCTCTGTGCCCAGTGTTCCGTCACGGGTGGGGCAGGTAAAGCCGCCCGCAATACTTACTTTGTAAACCTTTTCGCCGAATGTTTTTCTGAAAAAGGCGTTGAGGGAGTGGTATCTGTTTTTGTTCAATATTCAACTCATTTCCTGTTGCGTGAATTATAATAAACCCATGGAAAAAGCAGCAGATTTATTTTTTGAGCATTTTGGCCTTTCTCCAGGCGGAACTGCGGCGGATGTACACAGAACAGGTGAGGTTTTCGGGCAAGTTCCCTGGGAGAACCTGACCAAATTCCTGCTTCGCTCCTCCGGCGAGAACCGACCCCGTCTGGCGGAGAAAGTTATGGCAGACCATGTGGAGCTGGGAACAGGTGGAACATGCTACTCGCTGACAGAAACACTGGGGAGCATTTTTACCTCATGCGGTCTTTCGGCTCGGCCGCTTACCGGGCACATGAACCACGGGAGGAACATTCACTGTGCGCTTCTGGTGGAGGGAGAGGCTGGAAGATTTATTCTTGATCCCGGCTATGTTGTGCCGGGAGCGGTACAGCTTTCTGACTCAGACGCCGGTGAGATAGTTACCGCCGGGAGAAAAATGTTCTGGTCTCCGGTTGCCGGCGGGTGGGAGCTGCACACGGTGGAGAGCGGAAAGAGACAGCTCAGGTACAAGCTTGAATCGCGGGTACTTTCCCGTGGTGAATTTTTGCAGTACTGGGCTGATTCTTTTGAGTCTGCCGGGCTTGACAGTCTGCACTTGAACAGGGCAGGTTCACTTGGCGGAAGAGTAAGCGCCCACAACGGCAACCTGCGGATCGTGAACAGCAGCGGAAAGAAGAATCTGAAGCTGCGTGATGACTACGCCATAAAAATACACGAAACATTTGGAATCGCACCGGAGATAGCGGAAGCTGCATGGATCGAGCTGCAGAGGCAGAGGAACTGATGTCTCTTCCTGAATCATTCCCTCCGGTGCTGCCGGTTGTGAGCGTTCTTTACAGCGATAGTACTTCGCTTGAGGGTGCTCTGGTATCTCTTTCGCAGTTTTTCGGTGAAGTGATGCTTCAGAGCAAACCATTTTCTTTTGATATGACCGACTACTATGAGAGGGAGATGGGCTGTCCGATTCTTCGGGTGTGGTTCTGTTTCGCTCCGCTTCGGGATCCTTCAGAACTTCCGGAGTGGAAGGAAAAATGTATCGAAATAGAGGAGACATTCGGAGGAGAGGGAAACAGGCTTGTCAACATTGATCCCGGTTATCTGGATCACGGAAAGCTGGTGCTTGCAAGCTGCAAAGCGGCTCCTGACAAGATTTATATGGGCAGAGGGGTTTATGCCCATACCTGTCTTCGCTATAAAAGAGGAGAGTTCCACGAACCTGAACACAGCTTTGCCGACTTCATCGACGGCAGATTTGATGACTTTTTCCGGTCTGCAAAGCTTTTACTGCGAAGACTTCTTAAAAACTGACATTTGTAAGATCCACACTGGCCAGAGCTGACATCGCCGGGATTAATTCTTCATCCGCCAGGCATCCAAAACTGAGTCTGAGGTGCTGTTTTCCTGCGGCACCGAATGCGTCGCCGGGTATTGTGGCTATGGCGTATTTTTCGATGAGGTAATTGGCAAGAGTGTAGGTGTCTACTCCATCAGGTGTTTTCGCCAGAGTAAAGAACCCGCCCCCCGCTTCCCGCCATTCAAGACCCTTTGACTGTTCCATCGCGCTTCGGCAGAGGTGCAGTCTGTGTTCAACTTCTGCGGAGCGGTTTTCAACCCAGCCATCCAGGTTCAGGCATTTCTCCAGAAGTATCTGGCTCGGTGTCGAGGGGCAGATCACCACTGAATCCTGTATCTTGAGAGCTTCTTTCAGGATGTAATCGGCTCCGAACAGATATCCGAGTCTCCAGCCGGAAAGGCTGAAACTTTTAGAAAAGCTGCCCAGGGTAAGAACATGTTCCTGATTTGTTTCCATCCATGGATGGTGCTTGCTGCCTGAAAAATTGAATCGTTCATAGGTTTCATCTATTATCAGAGTACAGCTATTCTCACCTGTGAGTTGTACTATTCTGCGTATTTCCTCCTCAGTCAGTACTGCGCCGGTGGGGTTGCCTGGATTTACCAGAACCATAACTTTTGCGCCGGGAATTTTCTCCTCCAGAATTTCCCAGGGAATACTCCATTCTGAATGTTCAACCATTGGTATTGAATCCAGCTCCAGATTTGAAAACTGTATAGCGAAGACATGGTCAAAGTAGTATGGCTCAAGAACTATTGCTCTGTCTCCGGGGTCAGCTACTGCCATAAGGGCACTGACGAATGCCTGACTTGCACCGCAGGTGAGGTGAAGTTCTTTTGATGGGGCAAGATTAATTCCCCTTCTTCTTCTGATTTCTCTTGACAGAGCCACTCTTGTTGACATAAGTCCTGGATCTGGACTGTAGAAATGAAACCTGTCGCTGTTCATTTCCTGTTTCATGGCCTCAACTGCTTTTTGCGGGGGCCTATACCACGGAACTGCTTGAGCCATGGAGAAAATCTCCCGGCCGATTCCGCGCATCTCCCGTACTTTGTTCATGATGGAGTGGATTGGCGGCATGTGAATCTCAGCGGTTCTGCGTGAAGTTTCAGGTGACATCTGATTCCCCTTTGCGGTTGTGGTTTCAGTTTCCGTATGAATGATTTATAAAAGGGGGAGCAAGGAAGGAAAAGAATGAAAATTCTTGTCACAGCCGATTGCGATTTCCGGGATGCTGATATTTTGTCCCGTTGTCTTCTGAGGAAGGGGCATGATGTACTTTTTCAGGTTTCTGCGGCAACTGGCAATTTTCAACCTGATGTGATTATCCGTTATGGAAGTATCGCCCCGGTTGTGCCTGATGTTCCCCTTGTACAGGTGAGATCCATATCCGCGGGGAGATTGTCTGACGATGTCGATCTTTTTGTATTTCCGGGCAAGTCTGACATACCCGAACGGTTTCAAAGGAGGTTTGTTGTTATTCCGCAGCCTGTGAATACCCGCATGTTTTATCCGGTTTCACAACCTGTAGAAAAAATGATTCTTGCTCCGGGCAGACTGAACCCTGCCATGGGACACAAAACCCTTGTGCAGGCAATGACCCTTGTGAATCCGGATTTCCGGGCGATTTTCGCAGGGGAGGAAGATTATTATACTGTAGAGCAGATGCAGGATTATGCCCGGGGTCTTGGTGTAGAGAATCGGGTGGAGTTTATCGGGGAGGTTGAAGACATGCGTTCACTTTTCCGCCGTGCCGCAGTGGGGGTTGTTACCAGCCTTGGAAACCAGCCGGTGTCCCGCGAGGGAATGGAAATCATGGCATCCGGGGTTCCTCTGCTGGCCGCGGCCACAGACGGATTGCGTGATCTTGTCACAGATGGCGTTACCGGTCTTTTTCATTCGCCGGGTAACTGGAAACAGCTTGCGGGGCAGATTAATCACCTTATAGAAAACCAGGGGTTTGCTGATATGCTGACAGGGAATGCCCGGAAATATTGTGAAAAGCACTTGTCTTATGAGTCTGTTGGAGACAGGTGGACAGAAGTATTGGAACAACAGGGCTTCCGGTGATGTACATACTGTGAAAGCTTATCAGAAAGGACGATGTATGAGATTAGCGGCAATTCTAATTCTCGGTGTGGCAGTTTCCTGCTTTGCGTATGGTTCTGTATGGGACTGGGGAGAGTACTCAAGACGCTATGCGGAGAACACCACATGGGGTCCGGGTGAAAGACTGGTTTTCAGTGTTGAGTACGGAATAATAAAGGCGGGTACCGCTTTTTTAAGCGTTACAGGTCCCGTTGATCACGGCGGTCTGCTTGCATACAGAATTACGGCGGAGGCTCGTTCAAATCCGGCGTTCAGCAGTTTTTTTGAAGTGATAGATATTAATGAGGCTCTTCTTGATATTGTTCAGCTTCACTCTCTGACCTATATGAAAAGCATCCAGGAAGGAGATTTTATCAGTAATGAAGTGATGAGCTTTGATCAGGAAGCGGGTTTCGCATACTACCCCGATGAGGATGATCCTGAACTTGCGGAAATGCCAATTCCTCCCCACGCTCTGGATGTTCTCAGTGCTTTTTACTACGCACGAACTCAGGAGCTTGAACCGGGTGGGAATTTCTGTATTGATGTTCATGTGGACAATGATAATTATCCCCTTGAAGTAAAAGTTATGGAACGCGAAAGAATTCGTACAAGGGCGGGCAGTTTTGACTGTATCCAGCTGCAGCCTGTTCTTCGTGGCGATGGGATTTTCAAGCAGCAGGGCGAGATATTCATATGGGTTACTGACGATGAAAGGCATATGCCTGTTCTCATGAGCGCTTCAATTATCATCGGCGAGATAACATGCATGCTTGAAGAATATACCCAGGGAACACCGCTGGTTGTGGAGAATCCATTTCAGTGATTTCATTTGAACTGAGCAGACATCTGGAAGCAACCGTCAAGAAGCTATCTTCCATGGAAGTTTCCGTTGTTAAGCAGAAAGAACTGCCCTATGGTGTGCAGCTTTCACTGACCGGGTATGGGTCTTCGTGCAGGATAAATCTTTACCATTCAAAAAAGAAGGGTAACTCAGTTGTGCAGGCAGGAGGAGACAAGAGTCTTCTGGAATTGATTCTTGGACAAGTCAAGAGTGTGGCGGAATATTCTGTCAGCGTTCCTCCAGGTCTCCGCGCAGGCAGTGATGAGGCAGGTAAGGGAGACTATTTCGGTCCTTTAGTGGTTGCTGCCGTTGCCTGCAGGCAATCTACAGCAAATGCTCTTACTGCTATTGGAGTGGGAGACTCGAAAAAGCTTTCTGCCGCAAAGGTACGCGAGCTTTACGAGAAAATAACCTTGATGAGTGATGTCAGTTATTCGGTCTGCTCAATATCTCCTCGCGAGTATAACCGGTTGTTTGACGCATTCAAGCGGCAGGGGAAAAACAGTCTTGATACTCTGGCCATGGCTCATGGTAGAGCTTTTGGGGATCTTTTTACCGAGGGAGAGGAACCTGACGGGGTTGTGGTTGATAAATTCTGTGAGATGAAAAGACTCAGCCCCTGGTTGACAATTCCTGTATCGAAAGTTGAGCTTAGAGTAAGAGCCGAGGACAGTGAGCCCGTAGTTGCGGCTGCTTCGATCATTGCAAGAAGTGTGTATCTGGACGAGTTGGCAAGGCTGTCTTCCCTGTGTGGGATTGCGCTTATACCCGGAGCCGGAGCCCCTGTAGACAGGCTTGGGAAAAAACTTGTGCAGTTGAACGGCGACGACATTCTGCTTGAAACAGCCAAGTTTCATTTCGCTAATACAAACAGGATTATCTGACAAGACTTGACCCGGAGGCATCTTCTTTAGATAATTGCGAAGATTTGGGCCAGGTGGTCCTTGATTCAGGGGTGGATCAAAAAAACCAGTTTGTTAGTGAAATCAAGAAATCCGGAGGGATTACAAATGAAATTTTTCGCAATCGCAATGCTGCTTCTTGCAATGTCAGTTTTCGGAATGGGTTGTGGCGAAGCTACAGAAGAAGTTGCTCCTGCTGAAGAAGCTGTTCCTGCTGAAGAAGCTGTTCCTGCTGAAGAAGTTATCGAAGAGACAGCTCCTATTGAAGAAGTTGTAGAGGGTGAAGAAGTCGTCGAGGGCGAAGAAGTCGTTGAGGGCGAAGAAGTTGTCGAAGAGATACCTGCTGAAGAAGCTCCTGCAGAGGAAATTACAGAGTAATTTCGTTTTAGAGTTAAAAAAGCGGCGCATTCGCGCCGCTTTTTGTTTGCCCTGCTAAATTGCCGATCAGTTAAATGTTGCTTTAAGAGATGCCCATGTGGTTCGTGCAAGTTCAGCGGGAGGAATCGGGTAACCATTAACTCTTACCAGAAAATCGTACTGCCAGTAATTGATGATCCCGGAGGTTACAGTAAAGCTTCTGGGGTTTGTGGCTGGTGAAATATCACTTGCGATTGATGGTGCTCCGATAGCACTGAATTGCGGAATCTCGGTCACTGTAAAATCCATACTGGTTGTGCAGGGAGCCATAGGGTAAATGTAGGATGGTGAGAGATGAAACGCCGTGCCCGTATCATGGGCGAATACAGTACCGGGAGAATCGGGGGTACCATCTGTTATTTCACCAATAAATTCAGAGGTATCCCATGAACGAGTCGCGTATACATGGAAGAACCAGATTTCAGCATAATTCACTACAAACCCCGTAGCATCCAAACTGGGATAGAAATCTTCCAGATTGAACCAGGTTCCTCTGTACTCTCCTTCAAATGTGAACCAGTCGGCAGTTCCGTCATCGTACTGCAGAAGATCATCGGTACCCGATGCCCGGACTGAGGCCGATATGGTCAGTAATAAAACACAGGCAGTAAACGAGAATGGCTTCATCTGTTGTCCCCCTTTGTCTCAACTTCTTTCCTGCACTCTTCAACAAGATACCTTGCTATAGGATGCGCATTGTAAGATAAACAACAATCAGCTTCTTCTGCAATCCATTCACATTCAGTATTAATTGAGTTGTCAGCCATTTTCTGTCTCCTCAGCGTCCGGAGAGAGGAATTGCTCTCTCCGGATATCATTGTTGCTCTACCTTTGTTATCTAATAACTGTAACTGCTTTACTCTGTATTCCCTGTTCATTACGGAGAACTACCCTGTACACACCCTCCGGCAGTTTTTCACCCACTGCCCAGAATATGCCTTCAGATCCTGCAGGAACAGTTTCCGTGTGTACCGTTCTTCCGCATAGATCCATTATGGAAATGACACCACCTGTGGAACCTGTACTGATCCATGTACCTGAAGATACAGGATTGCTCATCAGACCGAAGACTGAAGCTGTTATTCCAGTACACTTCTCTTCGACGCTGGTGGGGTTTGTCCAGTTGGTGTTTCCACTGAACCATATCTCGTGCGCGGGGGAGAGAGCTGCCGACTGTCCGTGTCCTGTGGCTGAAAGATCGCTGTCGATCATTGTCCAGACAAAATCATAGCCGGGGGTGTACATAGCTGTTTTTTTGGTGGCTTCGGAAGGGAATAGATCATCGTGATCCGGATGATAGAAGGATATTTCATTGAACCACCCACCACCGGTAACCATTCTTTCTGCCTGGTGAATATTATAGTCGGTTGCGGGACAGGTATTTGCCTGCCATGCAACATAAAGCATGTCTGTGTTGTCAACTGCTATTGAAGGGAACTCGTTTTCCTCCATGGTTGAATTCACTATTTCGAATGGACCCCAGTTCGCGAAATTCCTTCCGCTGTAGTAGATATCCTGAAGGAGAGTGGAGTACATTCCCACTTCGGGGCCGGGGAAACTGTTTGGATTCAGCGGGTCAACACCTGCCGCGTATGGTCCCGGGTTAGTGGGATCATGAGGAATAACTCCGTGCATCCACGCAACATGAGGAATATCCTCTTTGCTCACTGTGAGGGAGGGGTAGCCATCGCTGTCAAAGCTGCCTGAAATGAACGAAACATTCTCGTAGATATCCCAGGAATTTCCAGCGTCGGGACTGCTTGTGTACATGATAGATGGACCTGATGTGGGGCCGTCATCACTCCAGACAACATGAACTCTTTCAGAGTAGTAGGTGTAGTTCGAGGGTGGTCCAATAAAATCGATAACCGTAGCGACATCCGGTGTCTGCGAGTTGAACTCAGTCATGCTCAGATTCTGGAAGGGTGTCCAGCTTGCTCCATGATCGTTGCTGTTGGAATAAAGAATTTCAGATGTGTAATTTGGATTGAAGTTCTCTTCCTGCCAGATTACATGAAGCACATTGTTCAGAGAGCAGTCAATATCGGGAACAAGTGAGTGTTCCGGGCTGGCATGAATGGCGAAAGGCCATGTCCAGACGCCGGGAGTTGGCATAGTGCTGTTGATGTTTGAGGAGTACATGATCTGATACACTCCCGACATGTCTTTGCTCTGCCATACAACATGCAGCATGTCGTTATCGGTTGGATTACCCGGTGAGCCGTGCTCAATTGCTATGGAAGGATATCTGTCATCTGTCGTTTCGTCAGCGGTTATCATTGTTGCGGGCATCCAGTCGGAGCTGCTTGTCGGAGGTGCTGGAAGTATTGTATGGGAATACATTATTTCGCAGTTACCGCCGGGTGTTCCGTTGGGATTCATCTGTGAGTGATACACTGTGTGGAAGTATCCACGGGAATCTCTCACTATTCTTCTCCCGTTATTAAATCCGGTTGCCTCCCATTCGCTGGAAAGATCATTGTCTACCTGATGGTCGGCCACCGCTATGGTTACCGTCAGGAAAAGGGCCGCGAGAATCATCATTGCTTTCATTTCCATTTCCTTTCATTGGTTCTGCTTCCAGGGCTCCCTGCCCGATAATACCAGTAGCATGATCTTTGCCAGAAGTATAAAGATAAGTAACACAATAAGATAGAAAAAGCATCATGAATAAAGGTGCATTTTTTAGTTGAAAATACTGGGGAATATTTCCCCAGTGGGGATAATTTCTTTCCTGTGTCATCGTATATTGAAATTCCCGCGCGATTTTGTGGAGTGAAGCCGGGTTGATGGATGAATTCCGGTGTACTGCTATAGACATTGATTAATCATGGGGATATTTTCCCTACTCAGGGGGTGGCCATGGTTGGAACTAACAGAATTATTTCAAGAAAGCACATTTCCTCGGGGAGAACAGAGATTCTCTTCGAGGACAGTACCGGCTGTACCAGACTTGGCAGGATCTTTTCCTCCGATGAACAAAAGGATACGGTTGAGAAGGTGCTTCGTATAATTTCGGCCATCAAAATCGATTCGGTTATGGTTCCGGACAGATGTGACGATGATATTGAGGATGGCAAATTCTGTTTTTCAATGCCATGGAGTACCGGTTGGGATTCCACCGGAAGCTGGAAAATCGAAGAGTTGATTGTTCCTCTGGAGGCTCTTCATCGGGAGGGGTGGCTTCATCTTGATATTACCCCCGCGTCATACAGGAATGTTAATGGCAGACTGAATCTTCTCGTGTGGGGTGATGCTTTACTGACGGGGCTTGCCTGTGTTCCTCCTGAACTATCTGCAGGAGCCGCTCCAACTCCGTTTTCCGATTACTATATGCTGGGAAGGGCAATGATGGCCAGCAGGGGACATCTCTGGGACGGTTCGAAGCCTTCTCTGGTTGAGGCTCTTGTCGCGGAACAGATATCTCACAGAGCGAAAGCCCTCAGGAAAACAGACCAGGTCAATTCAAGTTTTTCACCCGGAAACTTTAGACGAAACAAGGTAACTGTACTTGCCGGTGGAAGGTGGCAGGAGAGAGATCTTATTATCGGAAACCGGGTAACAAAAGCTTCCTCTGACGGGTGGCTGGTAAGTGTTGTCAGATGCAACCCCATTGAAATCATGCGACCACTTCCCGGCAGGAAAGCACCCGGCGTAAAAGTCAACTCCGGTGCAGCGCTGGTGAACTGTTTGTTTCCTTCGATGAGTGGTGTTGAAAGACTTCTTGTTATTGACCAGGTTGAATTTGCTTCCCCTGATCTTCTTGAAATAATTATTGAGTTCACCAGTCTTCTACCTCCCGGTCTAACTGTAATTGTTACCGCCGGAGAAGTGCCGGACCGGCTCAAAGAGTGTGATCTGTCTGTGATTAATCTTGAAGGAGAGGTATCCGCTGCCTGGGATATTCCGTTGCGTCTTCTTCCTGAAGAAACACTGGGTTCGGGCTACCCTTCATTTGGATTTTCAGGTGCAATGTACAGGTGTACCGCTTCAGGTAAATCTCCGGAACCCTCTCCGATTCAACCGGAAAAGCTTTTCGCGGAGGGAGGGTACAGAGCTCTGGTTGCAGCGGCGTCAGCAAAACGGTCAGGGTTCGACGATGAGCTGATAGCCAAAGCTCATTTTGAACTTGGTAATTTTGATAAGGCTCTCCAACTCACCCCTGACAGTAATATCCTGCTCAGGGCCAGAATCCTTCTTGCCATGGGTCGACCGGGAGAAGTATCTGAGCTGCTGGCAAAAATGAAGTCGAATGAGGAGAAGGTTCTCCGGGCTTCCGCGCTGATAGACTTGATGGATCTGGATGGGGCAGTTGATCTTCTGAAAGACATTCCCGGGGCGGAACCGGCACTTCTTCTGGCAAAGGTTTTCGATCTGCAGGGAAGAGTTGCCGAGGCTCTTCCTGAAATAGAGAAGGCCCTTGCATCTGCAAGCGAATCAAGTCGAGTGAAGCTTTTGTGTTCGAAAGCTGTGATTTTCATGCGGATAGGAGACTACAAAGACGCTTTGGAGGCGGTAGAGAGATCTGTAGTTACTGCAAAGAAGCTGGCTGATGCTTCTCTTCTCGGCAAAAGTCTTACAGAGCGCGGTAGAGTTCGTGAGGTGATGGGAAACTGGAGTGGTGCGGTGGATGATTACCGTCTTGCGCTGCTTTACTACGCTGAGAATCCAGGGAAAACGGATCGTCCTCCGCTAATTGATCTTTTTGTTCTGGAACTGAGAACAGGGGAACTAAAATCTGCCGCAAGCACTTTCAAATCACTTGATATTCGTCTTGAACAAAGTGGGAGTGGGATACCCGGGAATCTGATGACGGCAATGCTTACCGCATACAGAGGTGTTCTTCTTGGTCTTGGCGCGATGAGAATACCTTCAGCAAGACGCTCTGCTTCAATGGCTGCCGAAAAGAACTTAACTCTCGTCCATGCGCTGAGTCTTTTGTACCTTGGCCAGCTTCTTTTACAGGAAGGTAAAAACGAGGAAGGTCTTGAAGCTCTGAAGTATGCCAGAGCGAAGGCGGGTTTCATGGGCGACAGACATCTTGCTCTGCTGGCAGATCTTGCCATGACCCGGGTGGGAAGAGAAATTGACACATCAAGGCTGCTCTGGGAGGCTCGTGAGCTGGGTCTGAAACCCGAGGAACTTGAAGCCGAGGTGATCTCCTCTGACGATCCTGAGGTAAGGGACAGAGCTTTTCTGGACATTCTGAATATGCCGGCCCCCCTCCTGGCCTGTGAACTGGCGTCCACCTTCGGTCTGCCTGAAGAACCTGGGATACGAAGGAGAGTACTTGAATCATTCAAAGATATTTCAGAACTTCTTGATGAAACAGAGAAGAAACAGTTTGCCAGAGCCAACAGCAGACTGGTCAGAATACTCGATAACTCCTCAGTATTTTCTGATATGTCCGTTCTCAGCAATTCGATTGAAAAGATATCCCGGTGGCACGGTAAAGCTACATCAGGTTTAAAAGATTTGAATTCGCTGGGGGAGGAACTTGGACTGCTTTATCTTGGTCCGATTCCAGGCGGTAACAGAGGAGAGTTACAGATATCAGATTCCCCTGATCTTTTCGCAGCAGGTCCAGACATATCCTCCGTCAAGTTGCTGGCTCCGCTCATTGCCGCGATTTCCGGAGCAAGTCCCTCTCCGGCGGTTGGCGCTCACACTCGAGATGATGATTATTTTCCAGAAATAATCGGTCGATCCGATATTATCGTGAAGTTAAAGTCAACCATGAAACGGGTAGCGCAGATGCCGGTTCCGGTATTGATAACAGGGGAAACAGGTACCGGGAAAGAGCTTGTTGCCCGGGGATTGCATGATGAGGGTCCTGTGGCGAAGGGCTCCTTTATCGCAGTTGATTGCGGGGCAATTGCAGAGTCACTACTGGAGTCTGAGCTGTTTGGAGTAACCCGGGGGGCTTTTACCGGTGCCTCGGAGAGTAGAGCAGGTCTTTTGGAAGCCGCCAATGGCGGTACACTGTTTCTTGACGAGATAGGAAACATGTCTGTTGGGCTTCAGGTTAAGCTTCTCAGAGTACTTGAAACAGGAAAGCTTAGAAGACTGGGTGATACATCTGAAAGGAAAACATCCTTTCGTTTGATAACCGCGACAAATGCTGATCTGCGCAGGGAAACCGCTTCGGGTAAATTCAGGACGGATCTCTACTACAGAATTGCTGTTATGGATATCAGAGTACCACCCCTCCGAGAAAGAATGGAGGATATTGTACTGCTGGTGAATCATTTTGCGGGAGAGTTGCGCGGTGATATTAAATTTTCCCGTGATGCCATAAACGCAATGCATAAATACAACTGGCCCGGTAACATCAGAGAACTGAGGAATGTTGTTCAGAGAACAGTATTGATGTGTCAGGGAAAAGTAGTCAGCGCGAATGATATATCCATTGGAGAAGGCATTCAGAAAGATGACAGATTCAGGATGGAGCCGCTGGAAATTGCAATTGGCAGGCATGTTTCCAGTGTCGTTGACGCCTGCGATGGTAACAGATTAAAAGCATCAAGAGTTCTTCAGTGCGACCCGAAGACCGTTAGAAAATACCTTGCCTTGATAAAAAGTGAATGATATTCCTACCCTTGGAAAGAGTTGAACAAAAGGTTTCATTGGATCTGCGGATGATTTCCTGATGACAGGTTCCTGATTGACCTGTCCCAGACGAGTTCGTATGCTAAGCAGGTCTATTCTTAATGATGTGTATTTGAATTCCGGCACGCCAGCTTGAATGAAGGGTATGAACCTATGAAACTATTTCTTGGTCTTCTCTTGTTTGTTGCAATCTTCACCATGAACGGGGAAGTATTGTATCGCGACCTGTCTCAGCCCGAATCTGCCAGACTTATACGGTCTGATGCTGGCGGTTCAACAATTGAATTTAATCTGGTTGATCTGGAAGTAATCAACACAGATATTGCTGAATACGGTCAGGCAAATGTGTTCAGTATCCCTGCTGGAGGTGACTTTCTGGGCATAGTGGGCTCTCCTGATCTTCCGGTGGTCAGAAGGATGGTTCTGATCCCGAATTACGGAGATGTGGAGCTGGAGATAATCCAGGAGGAAACCTCATCTCTCGGTAATTACAGGGTTGCTCCCTGGCAGGAAAGACCAACCTATTCCGGACCGGTTCCGGAATACAGGATCGACAATGAGGTCTATGAGAATTCAGGATTCTTTCCCGCTGCTTCAGTTGAGATTGAAAACATTAATATTCTTCGTGATATCAGAGTTGCATGGATCAGGTTCAACCCCGTCAGGGTAAATCCTGTAACAGGAGAGGTCTTGATGACCACGAGTGTTACGGTGAAGATCAAAGGGAACAGCGAGCCTGGCGAGAACGAGCTTAACAGAATCCCCATGGGTTACACCAGAAGCTTCCTCCCGCTTTACGAACAGGTTCTGGGTTTCCAGAACGATCTTGATGCCGTTGACGGAAGTTATGTGTTCATAGGAACTACAGAATCTATCGGACTGGCGCAGGATCTTATCAACTGGAAGAAACAGAAGGGCTATGATGTTCAGATTGGTGATCTGGCAACAATAGGAACCAGTGTTTCTGAGATTGATGCCTGGCTGGAGGACGCATTTAACAACTGGTCCAATCCGCCTGAGTATATCATGCTGATCGGTGACGACTATGTTGTTCCCACACCCCAGTACTCCGGCAGCTATATGCATGCCGCGGACAATCAGTACGCTGTGGTGGGAAGCAATCTCCTGCCTTCTATGCATATAGGCCGAATAAGTGGCAATGACACAGATGACCTTGCTTACATCTCCTGGAAGATCATGATGGCCGAGATGGAACCGTATCAGCCCGCGGGTGACAGCTGGTTCAACAGAGCCTTCAGCATGGCCTGTACTTCTCCTTTTAATGCGGCCACTGAGTCTTTAATGCTTCACATGCTCTTCATGGCCAATGCTCTGCAATCCACTTTCTACTGCGATGCCCTCGGTGGTGTTTCTCCAACTCTCGGCGCAATTACCGCGGAAATCAACGATGGAGTCAGCGTTATAAACTACATTGGCCATGGTGATCTTAACAGCTGGGTCACATCAGGTTTCAGTATCAGCAATATGTCCAGTCTTACAAACGGGAGGAAAATGCCCTGGGTCTTTACTGTGGGATGCCAGAATGGTGAGTTTGACGGGCCATATTGCTTCTGCGAGGGTTTTCTCTCAGAGGGAACAATCGGCGATCCCAAGGGTGCCATTACCATTATGGGCTCTTCCACTTACACCCCGATTGGGCCGGGAGATACACTTCAGATTCACACTTTCAGAGGATACTTTACTGAAGAGATCCATCACCTTGGCGCTGCCCATTCCTTCGGCAAGGCCGGTTGCTACGCATCTTTTGGCGCCGGTGGTGTTGACATGATCAATATGGCGCATGTATTCGGCTGCCCCGAGACAGACATCTTTACAGACACTTCGCCGATTGCTGTTCTTACCAACACCCATTCTTCATCGGTGGCAGCAGGTGCTTTCCAGGTCACAGTTACCGATGGTACCGATGCTCCTGTTGAGGGTG
>JAUVJW010000007.1 GCA_030596465.1 Candidatus Fermentibacteraceae bacterium
ATCGGAAGCCAGCACAAGAGAATCGATATGGTGAGATTCTTGAGGGACTGCCGGGGTCTTAGAGCGTGGCATGCAGTGAGAGAAGCACCGGGGCAAGAACTGAGCGCTCCCGCGGCGATAGCACGCGGAAGCATCAGGAACTTGGGGACCCTACAGCCTCCCGCATGAACGGGTAGAGCATTTCAACCAACAGAAGGATGCTCAAAGGGTTGTAAGGGGGTCAGATCATCTCATAGTACTCTGAGACGGTAAGACCGATCACATGGGGAAGCAACATAGCCAGAACCGAAGCGCTCCCCTGCGTTAGCAAGGGAAGGGGATAACGGTGTTGCGCAGCATGCAAAGCAACATTGCCTGCAACAGCGGGCATCCCTGCGTTAGCACGGCAAAGAAACATATGCAAACCTCACTGCGTGGAATAGCAAGGAGAACATATAATTGATATGTTCTTGTACGAAGCGAGTAATACCGAGGAGCCCTGTGCTATAGTACCGCACGCAGGGATCTGCGAGGGGGCTGTCGAGTAACTGGCAGTCCTACCTCGATTGTTGAAAAAGAAAGGCTACAATGCTTGGAGATTTCGAACTCAAAGGTAACAAGATAATCCTTCGTCCAACAACTCTTGATGATATGAAGGATTACGAGCGGTGGAATGATCCCACTCTAAAATCATTTCAATACGATGGTCCATGGTATAAGAATGACGATAATCTCACGAAACTGATCGAGAAAAGGAAAAGAGAAGTTGAATCTGGATTAACCCCACCTTATCGTTTTTTGGAGATCTACACTGCACAAGGAAAGCACATTGGATGGGTAAACGCAGGTCACAATGTGAATGATCCTCATGCTACTGAAATCGGCATTGGTATCAGCGAAGAACAATATTGGGGTAAAGGATTAGGAACTGAGACATTAGCCCTGTGGCTGGATTATCTTTTCAGAGAGATGGAACTAACAAGAATTGGTTTTACTACTTGGCAAGGCAATCCTATGATGATAGGGCTTGGTAAGAAGCTGGGTTTTATTGAAGAAGCAAGAATAAGACGGAGCTGTTTCGTCAGAGGTGAATTCTATGATCGCATTTGCATGGGTATTTTACGAGAAGAATGGGAAGCAAGGAGAGTCGAATTTGAGTTTCTTGGACGATCTGAATTTCCTGATATTTGCCGGAAGGATTAAAGAAGGGATGATATAAGTCACATAAAACAAAATGCAGCAGAACTGCATAGGGTAATCAGAAGTAAGATTCTCGCAGTCTGCTGATTTTGGGCGTTGAAATACGCATAAACCCAAACCGGACGGCAAATCTCACGGCGCTTATAATCAGCAAAATTGCAGGCTCCAAATCTCGATGATAATCTTCTGCAAAGTTGAATCCCGGAATAACAGTATTCATATGCCCGGCTGATTCGCTAGAATTTACCCGGATCTACTGCCGAAACAATTCAGAATGAGATCCTGTTCTTTCAAGTATTAGTTCCGTGGAAGTGGTCTTGTATATCAGCAACCAATCTGGAGCAATGTGACACTCTCGATGATGATTGTAGATTCCTGTCAATTTGTGATCTCTGTTCCCAGCGGGAAGAGCAATTTCGTTCGCAAGCTGTGAAATAATTTCTTTTAGCTTTTCAGTATCCTTGTCTTGTTTCTTAATCCTTTTGATATCCTTGTGAAATTGTCTGGAAGTAACCAGGCTCAACATTATATCTCTAGACTTTTGTACATATCCTCAATGTTCTTATGGCGAATTAGATTTAATCCATCATCAGATTCGTCAAGCACTTTCTGAGTAAGCGTGCTCGGTATCGCCACTTCAAATGGAAGTCCATGTCGTAACTTAACCTGTTTGAAAAAGATATTAATCGCATCCGTTGTAGAAAGTCCCAACTCATGGAAGAGCTGTTCTACTTCTTGTTTCAGATCGGGTTCAATACGTGCTCTTACTGTTGCTGTTTTGCTCATGACTTACCTCCATGCACGAATATGGCACAATTGGGCCACATCGTCAAGATGAATAGACCAAGAGATCCGAAGAAAATAGTATGAGTTACTTACTCTTGTGATTCAAACTCAAATTGGATATCATCTGCCTCAGAACCATATGATTAAGCCATACAAAAGTTTCAACACTGGCATGAACTAGCCACAGTCGCCCGGAATTCAGTAAGTAATTGTCATACCTGTGCAAGTTATGCCAGGTGTTTCCCGGTACAAGACAAGCTTTGCCAAATCTTTAACTATTCATGAAAATGCTCCGGCAATCGCCATCTCTATATCTCAGTCGATTCAGAAATAGAATATATGACAAAAGGATATTGTCATATTTCAGCCCTTGAGAATATTCATTACAGAGTTGAGTACATTCTGAAAAGCAACTCTTTTTAGCTTGCCGACTACCACGCTAATCAGAGTAGGGATTACTCGTAATCTGGCACAATATCCAATCTCCACGTTCTGCTGATGCCAGAACAACAGCTGGCCGTAACTTGCTTTTTGATAAATCCGAAAATGGGAAAGTAACAAGAACTATCGAACCTGCTGCAAGTGGGACCATGCCTCTTCCTCCTCCGGCCGGTTCCAGTCTTCTCCCAGTGCAACCTCGCTGAGAATGGCGGTTTCTGGAATATCAAGCTCATCAATAATCGTCACTATTGCTCTGCAAGCATGTGACAGGTGAATGCTTTCCCTGATGTGTACTTTTCCATCAACTTCGATTGTGGCTTCAACAGACCTTAGCATTTTTCCACCTCCATTGCTTGTATACTACGAAACTGTACAACACTCTGCAAATCTAGTGACTTCTTAGCCCGGATCCATCACAGGTTGCTGTCGCGAAATGCCGTAGGTTGTTGTTCAGCCAAGGCATACGACTGGCGACTCCGCAGGCATACTCTTGCAGTATGTTGAGGATGGCGACAGGAGTATAACGAAGGCTGTGCAGCGAGATACGGTATTTGGGGATAAACACAAAATGATAGTGCAGTCGATACACCGTATGCGAACCCTTGCGATGGTTTTCCATCCCTTAACATAATACCGCAGCCTCCTGAAGACTTCGCCTAAAAGCGAGGGTTTTCACCCATCCCAGAAAGAGACAATAAATCTACAGGCCGATACGGAAGTATCGGGCGATCAGGTTGCTGTGGTTTTTCCCGGGACTATATTATCATCGGGATGAAATACATTTGCCGATACATTTAATGGCCGAAAGAAGGCAGATATGGATTTGCCGCTTAAGACCCGGCGATATCAAGTGCATAAAGAACTAAAATGCTATGGATATCAATCTCAGTCGTACAACATACTCCGAGATGACAAAACCTACTTTTTTTCACCATCCGGGATTCGGGGCGTGATCGCTTATGTTGTTCATGCGAATGTTGCTCTTGCTGCGGGTGATCCGGTCTGCGCTTTCTCCGATCTTTCAGTATTTACTGAGGAATTCCGTATTTTCTGCCGTTCCCGAAAATGGTTGTGCTGCTTTCAGGCTATAACGGAACGTTGCCGCGATGTTCTGCAAGACATGGGCTTCGGTATGATCAAGATTGGGGAAGAACCGTTCTTCGAATTCGATAAGCTGTCATGGGCGGGAGGAAAGTATAAAAATCTGCGGAATGACAGTAGAAGTGCCAGGAAGCATGGCCTGACAGTGGTAGAATACTGCCCGCTTGCGGAGCAGAATATCGACTGGGAAAAACAAATGAGACAACTTTCCGCCGATTGGGAAAAATTCAAGGGCTCCGGCGAATTCGCATTCCTAATAGGTGAACCCGGGCTTGATGATCCACAGGAGCGAAAGTATTTTCTGGCAATACACAATAATCAAGTTGAGGCATTTGTGGTATGTACACCTATTTATTCGAGAAAGGGCATTTATTTTGATCTGATGCGGCGAAAGGAAAAAACAATTCATGGAACAAACCAATTATTGATTACTGAATCTTTTCGTCTTCTGGAAGAGCAGGGATATGCTATGGTTACACTTGGTACAGCCCCTCTTTCCTATAAACATGTGCATGATAAAAACCAGAGACATCTCATAGAACTGGCACTAAAGCTTGCGTTTGACCATTTATCAAATTTCCATCGCTACAAACCCATTTATATGTTTAAGAAGCAATTCGGCCCTACTTCCTGGGAAAGTCGTTACCTGGCATACGGGACACAGGTATTCAATCCAGTCATTCTTTACGCTCTTTTGAAAGCCTACGATCCAAGTGGTGTTAAGGGGAAGCTTTACAGACAGATTCAGCAAGCATGGGATGCTATTCTTAAGTACGATAGTGTTCCTGCGAGTTTAATCAAGAAGATCAAGGACTACTATCCATCATAGTACTCTCTGAGCATTACTGCTTGTCCATCCTCTGGCAGAAGCACCTGCTCTTTGTTATCTTGCCGTCTAAGGTGCAGTGTGACTGTTTAAGAAAATGTATCCCTCCGAACTTGCGATGGAGTCAGGCAAATGCAATCAGTTGATACATGGAAGCCCGGTAAATTCGTTTACAGAAAAAACAGACTTATTGCTTCCAGAGATACGAGAGAAGTTGGTATAAGCTCAAGATTGAACACTGATCTGGTTGCAGGCTTTTATGATACTTTTCTTAAAAAATATGCTGGTGGAAAACTGCTGGATCTGGGTTGCGGTAAAGTGCCTCTATACAGTGCATACAAAAATTATGTCACAGATAACACATGTGTTGACTGGGGAAACACACTGCATAAAAATCAGCACCTGGATCACGAATGTGACCTGACAAAACCTCTGCCGTTTGAAGACGGGATATATGACACGGTTATCCTCTCTGATGTTCTTGAACACATTCCCAGACCCGAGTTACTTCTTAAGGAAATTTCAAGAGTTTTGTCATCGGATGGAATACTTCTGCTGAATGTACCTTTTTTCTACTGGCTGCATGAGGAACCACATGATTTCTACAGGTATACTGAATTCGCGCTCAGGCATATGTCGGAGATTTCAGGTCTTAAGGTAATTGATCTGACTCCGGTTGGGGGAGCCCCTGAGATCATGACAGATATTTACGCTAAAAACATCTTATGCGTACCGGTAATTGGGAAACCTCTGGCAATTATTGCTCAGTGGTTCACCACGCTCTTTATTAACACCGGTTTTGGCGCAAAGATTTCAAGGTCAACTGCCAGAAAATTTCCACTGGGATACTTTATGGTTGCGAAGAAAAATCTGGATAGTTAAAATTTGCACAAACAGATCGAAATGTCATATCATACCAATATGGTCGATAATGGATTAAGCATACTGGATGCAAAGGACTGACAAATGAACTATTTCGATAAAAATACCACCTTGTGGGATATCACCGAAGAATATTCCGAAACTATCCCCGTTTTTACTTCAAATGGATTCCCGCAGATGAAACACGATACTCAGAGAGCAAAATTCGCCAGATCGATAACACTGGAGACTGCTCTTATGCTGAAACAGATCGATATGGATACCTTCAGCAACCTGCTTGTGGAAGCCATAGAACGCGATGACGCGGCGATTGATGTTACTCTGGCAAAATCAACCGGAGTGAATAAAGACAATGCCCTGAATGTAGTTGGATTGCTTCCCTGCCCTGTAAGAATTCCTCTTCTGGAACAGTTCAACGAGTTTGTAAAAACGACTGGTGTTGCTGTTAATCATGAACTGAAAGCGGCATCAATGGGTCTCGACTGGGTAGAGAACAACATTAAGGGTGTAACAGACGCGGGAGACCTTCCGGACCTCTTTATATCCGCCGGATTTGATATGTTTTTCGACGAGGAGATGATAGGCAGGTTCAAGAGACAGGGAATATTTGCCGACACAACAACTCTTGAAAAATTCAATCCTCTCTTTGACGGTCTTAAACTGAAAGATCCCAGAAGCCATTATGCCATGATTGGTGTTGTTCCCGCGGTTTTTCTGATCAACAAAGATGAACTGAATGGCAGGGATGTGCCCAGAACCTGGGAAGATATCATGAAACCGGAGTTTGAGCATCGAGTCTCGTTACCTGTAGGGGATTTTGATCTTTTCAATGGTATTTTACTTAATATCCACAAGCACTACGGGGAAGAAGGGGTTACCAGGCTGGGTCGGAGTCTGCTGCAATCAATGCATCCCTCGCAGATGGTTAAAAGCAATCGACGGAAAACCAGAAGAACCATCGTAACCATAATGACCTACTTCTTTACAAAAGTGGTAAAGGAAGGTGGCCCGATGATAGCTGTCTGGCCTGAAGACGGAGCTATAATCAGTCCGATATTTATGCTGGCAAAGAAGGAAAAGATAGAGAAACTTCAACCGGTGGTAGATTTTTTCGCCTCGGTTGAGGTAGGGAAGATCCTCTCTCACGGCGGGTTATTCCCCAGCGTTCACCCCGATCTTGATAACAACATTCCAACACGGAACAAATTCATGTGGCTGGGCTGGGATTACATCTACAGCAACGACATAAGCGCGCTGATTCTGAAATGTGAAGCTCTGTTCAATAAAGCGACAGGATAAAACATGAATCTGGTAACAATATCAGGACCCCCGTCATCGGGCAAAACATCGGTCATTTTAAAGACCATAGAATCCCTGAAAAAGCAAGGACTGAAAGTTGCGGTTGCCAAGTTTGACTGTCTTTATACAGATGACGATGTACTCTACGAAAAAGCGGGAATTCCGGTTAAGAAAGGGCTTTCAGGAGCCCTGTGTCCAGACCACTATTTTGTGAGTAATGTTGAAGAGATTACAAACTGGGCACTGAAAAACGAATTTGATATCCTGATCAGTGAATCAGCAGGACTCTGCAACAGATGTTCACCTTACATCAAAGGGATAAAAGCCGTGTGCGTTATTGATAATCTCAGCGGTATCAATACTCCCAGAAAAATCGGACCTATGCTGAAAACCGCCGATATCGTGGTTATCACCAAGGGCGATATTGTTTCTCAGGCAGAGCGCGAGGTTTTTGCTTCAAGGGTTAACACTGTTAATCCGTCCGCTATCATCATGCATATAAACGGGCTTACCGGTCAGGGAAGTTTTGAGCTGAGCACACTGCTTTATGAAGAGGTGCTGAACATAGACTCATTAAAGGGTATGGAGCTGCGTTTTCCCATGCCTGCCGCGCTCTGTTCTTACTGTCTTGGCGAAACCAGAATTGGCGAATCATATCAAATGGGGAATGTTCGCAAGATGAAAGTGGAAGAATAAACACCATGAAGGGAATAAAAAGCAGGAAAATATCTGAACTTATCTCCGAGTTTCCGTTCCTCACCTCATTCTTCAACGACAGCGGATTGGATATTAGAGACAAGGAAGAGCTTACGCTGACCGAGTACTTTGACGGATTTGACGAAGACGAAATTGAAAACAAAGCAATCAACCCGGAGAACCTGATATTCCAGATCGGTGAGTTTATCAAACAGATGATTGCCTTTCTCGGTAAAGAAGATGATGTTGTAAAAACTGTAACCATTCTACCGGGTAGAGACAAATCCGGTGTAGAAGAAATGTTTGAGGAACTTGTAATCAGGCAGGGAGAAATAATCTGTATTGTGGGCCCAACAGGCTCCGGTAAAAGCAGATTGCTTGGCGATATAGAGTGGGTGGCACAAGGCGATACACCCACCAGTCGATCCATACTTATTAACGACAACATACCTGATAAAAAATGGCGGTTCTCTTCAGCGGACAAACTTGTGGCGCAGCTCAGTCAGAATATGAACTTCGTAATGGATCTTTCCGTTTACGAATTTGTTGAACTTCATGCCGAGAGCAGGATGGTGGAGAACAGAAAACAGATAATTGAGAGTATTATTGACAAAGCCAACAGCCTGGCCGGTGAGGAATTTTCTCCGGAAACACCCATTACCAGCCTCAGTGGCGGTCAGAGCCGTGCTTTGATGATTGCAGATACCGCTATTCTCAGTAAATCGCCCATCATTCTGATTGACGAGATAGAGAACGCGGGTATCGACCGGAAAAAAGCGCTTGGTCTGCTGCTGGCGGAAGACAAAATTGTTCTCATGGCAACACACGATCCCGTTCTTGCCTTGATGGGGGACAGAAGGATTGTAATCAGAAACGGCGGCATATACAGAGTTATCAAAACTACGGAAGAAGAGCGAACCATTATGTCTACCCTTGAAGAGATGGACAAAACACTGCTTGCCTACCGGACCAAACTGCGTCAGGGCGAGATCATTACAAGAATAGAAAATAATATACCATAAAGGAGAAAAAATATGCACGACGGATGCGCGGGAAGCTTTGAAAGCGACAGACAGGTGGTAGACAAAGTAAGGCAGATGGGATTCAGTACTCAGCCTATGCCAATGCCTCTGGACATCAAGTGTGTTCAGTGCGGAGAAACATTCGAGATGATAACCTTCGAGGACAAGTGTCCGAAATGTGATATGGTATACGGAGTTGTACCCTGTCATGCTTTTGACCCTGAAAATGTAAAACCCGCCGGTATTAACTATTAACCCGGATCCATCACAGGTTACTGTCGCGAAATGCCGTAGGTTGTTGTTCAGCCAAGGCATACGACTGGTGACCCTGCAGGCATACTCTTGCAGTATGTTGAGGATGGCGACAGGAGTATAACGAAGGCTGTGGAGCGAGATACGGTATTGCAGCAAGAAAATTGTGATGGATTCGGGTTGAAGGAAGGAAATTATGAAATTCAGAGTAGATCAGGACGGATGTGTAGGGTGCGGAGCATGCGAAGGAACCTGTCCGGATGTATTCGGACTTGTGGATGACAAATCACAGGTTAAGGTGAATCCAGTTCCAGCGGAGTTCGAGGGATGCGCTCTTGAAGCTGAAGAGAGCTGTCCCGTTCAGGCAATCTCACACGAATAAAACAGGGAAGAGGAAATTCGATATTGTTCTCATGGACATGCAGATGCCTGTGATGGACGGCTTCGCGGCAACCCGGCTTATCAGAGAGCGGGAGATCGGGAACAACCTGAAAACGACTCCCATAGATGCATCAAATACCTCACAGTGTGAATTTCTCCGAAAGAACACAAACACACCGTCAGTTATTATCCAGGAAAACTCTGAAGTCAGGCAGAAGGATCCATTACTCTGCCCATGAAAATTATTGAACCTGTTGTTCTGTCGAGAATGAGGAAAACAAAAGGTCTGTTAATATTCATTTCAACCGGAGTTTCCGGCATGCAGAGAAGCCTCATTACAACTGCTGTAGCTGCTGCGGCTTCTGTGCCCTCTTCATCTACTTTTATAAAAGCTTTGTGCAGAACTTCCGAGATGTAAAGATCCCGATTCCCGGTAAAGCCGCTGAAATCAGCATTGCTTCCGAATGCGGATTCCATTCCCAGAGAGGAAAGAATGTCACTCAGCCCTATACTTTTTGTAAATTCGAATCTGGGCATGGAGAGGTGTACATTTCGTGAGGATAATCCTCCTCTGATGGTTTCCAGCATGTCCGCATTGAAATTATGCTGAAATTCCTGCATATCACCATCAGGAAGGATTATGAGCATAATCGCATTACCTCCGGTATAGCCAAGCTCAACTGCGCTGCATCCTTCAGTGGATGCGTAGTTGAAGTGTTCAGTCTGTGTCATCGTCGGAACATCGACCGCAGATCCATCCGTCAGGATGAACCTGGAGTCGGATGTAGCGTGTTCATTGAAGGGATGTCTCCAGGAGGCTTTGAAGTAAACAGCATTGGTCAACACGACTCTGGTGTCTGGGCCCAGCACTCCCGAGGGAATCAGGTTCAGTATCTTGTCCATGGTACTTTCCGCGACCCAGTTGTTAATGATTTCCCGTGAGCCTTCGGCATCATTACTGAAGTCAAGGTTTTCAACCGATGCACTGTAATACCTGATTACTTCAGCAACAAACTCATCCAGCAGCTTGAAACCATTCTGTACCCAGAGCCCATTGGATATTGCAAGGGTAAAAGGTTCTCCCGATTCGGCCCCGTGCAGAGTACCTGAGTTAAGTGTTTCTGTGATCGAATGGAATGCTCTGTTAACATTTTCTACAGGTAATGAAAAATGCAACACTTCAGCCATATCTGAAGCAGTTTGGCCCCTGGCTCCCGAATATGTCATTCCGAGTGCTGAGGAGATGCTGTAAGGAGAGAAGAAGATGTTACCGGCTTCCGGCATATCGCATATTTCCGCATAAAGATCCAGCGCGAATTCATTGTTGCCCCGGATCAGAATATCAGCAGCTTGTTCATCACTGATTGATTGTATTTCAGGTACTGTCAGGTTCTCTTCGGCCAGGCATCCTGAAGCTGCTGCAAGAAATCCAGTACTCAGGAAAAGCAGATTCATAAACGCTTTCATCAAATTCTCCAATCGGATTAAGTTATAGAAATTACACCGCTGCCGGTAAAATATTCCAGTATGGTGTGTATGTCATCTGCCCGGTTGAATACTGTCTCTTGTTCTCTCGTCCCTGATCCCGCACTATAATAATACAGGCCGACCCTCGAGTCGGCCTGTATGAAGTGCGGCTTAAGATCACTCTACTATGTAGCTTCCGCTCCATGAGCCGTAGTCCCAGCTTGTTACATCATTCCGGGTGGAGCCTGTGTAGGACTCCTCGCCGGGAAGGATAGTTACCACGACCACACCGGTCTCTCCATCTTCAAGAACTCCCGCATGTACAGCTGCGGCCGCGAGGCTTGAGTCATCTGTATAGATGTCGGTGCCCCAGACGCTTGCCCATGCGTCTCCAGTTACCTGGAAACTGAAAGATTCTCCTGTATATTCACGGTAGGATGTAAGATTGCCAGGGTCAGCCAGGGCAGCAATTTCATAGTCTACCAGTACTGCCTCCACAAGGTAACTGGCGATCCATGATTCGTAGTTCATGCTTGTAACATTGTTCCGGGTTGTACCTTCGTAGTTTTCCTCGCCTGGAAGAAGAGTAACCTTTACTATATCGGTTTCTCCCGGAGCAAGAATACCGGCATGCACTGCCGCAGCTGCGAGGTAAGAGTCGTCTGTATAAATGTCAGTACCCCATACGGACCCTGTTTCGCTTCCAGTCACCTGGAAGTAGATAACTTCACCTGTCTGGTCACGGAAGATCGTAAGATTTCCCGGGTCGCTATACGGGGAAATAACAAGGATTTCTTCAGTCGGGGCTTCGGTTGGTTCTTCGGTTTCTGCGGGCTCTTCGGTAGCAGGTGCTTCTCCGCAACCCGCAGGAACCATTAGAGCCACTGCCAGAAGGAGGATTACCAGATATTTTGTCATTTCTATTCTTCCTTTACTTGTTGTGAAAAGAATGAATTCTTCTCCACCCCTCTAATTCTATACTCAGGACAGCCGCGGAGTCGGTGTGATATTCAAAAAGCGCGTGCCCCCTGAACTTGAAAAAGAAAATACTTCATGAGAGTAACGCGGTCAACAGCAACAAATAGCACTCGGAAGATCACGTGAGGTTTGCCCTTCAGCCGCATTTAATAGTGTTGTTCCTGATCTGCCTGTTGTACCGCGTTAATAGCCCGCAACGACAGAAATAGAATGCCCGTTCAATTTACCTGAATAATCTCTTCCACAACGAAGTAGACATCGTACATTTTTGTATCAGAAGATCTCCACAGCAACTCAGAATCCTCTGTTTCCATTGAGAGCAAATAGATGAATATGGTCATTCTCCTCTGATCATTTATGGCAGAGACGCCATTGTACCATGTCCAGATGCCTGTGATCTGCATACGGTTGGAATCCAGAAATATCCATTTACCCTCAACTGCTCTGCCGGATAAACCTGTCGGTTCCATAAAGAAACTTCCATCACTGTAGAACTGGAAAACTGAAGATCCGTCTGTGAAAGCGAACTGACCTTCATCCTGAATGATTTCCTGTATTGAAAGTAATTCTTCTCCCGCGCCGCTGGCCAGGATAGCCGTAAAAAGTATTAGTGCGCTCGCCATTATGTAACTCCAATCTGTTTCACGCTGTTACCAGAGATACACGCGGCAGTATTATTTATTCCGGCATAAGGGAAGTTGGCAGAATTCAGAACTTATTGTTCACAAAGAAGCGGAGAATGAAATTTGCTGGTGATAGAGAAATGCAGAGAATCGGCGCAGCCGGGCTTTCTGTGTGGATGAAGCGCTCCAGATCCAGTGCGCAAGTGGCTGACCTGACTCAGGCCAGCTACTGCTATTGTTCTGTAATTGATTATTTGGGAAAGAGTTGCCTGAACCATCTCCTGGAGAATTCTCATTGTGTTGATAATGCGAATACACTTCCGTAAAGAATGTCTTGCCCGGTTAAATTGAAATGTTCCCTTGTTTTTGACAAAACGGTTTTGTATTCTACAATATGTTTCATACTCAGCCGGATAGTTTGTAACAGTCGATCGTTATTGGCATATCATGATCTATTATGGTTAGTCAATATTACTGCTTGTAGAGGAGAGTGCCCGAGATGAGTAAAACCATATTATGCTGTTTCTTGCCCTTGTGTCTTTAGCTGGATCAATTCAATTCAACTGGAACGCTACTGCTTCGGATGTTCAGATAGACGAATATGCTGAATGGGATGTTCTCAGTGTAGAGGGTGGTATGCCTGCGTTTGCCAATGGCTACCCCAATCTGCCTGCGGTGTCCCGCTGTTACGTGATACCCCGGGGAACAACAGTTACCGATGTTGAGGTGCGGCATATTTCCACTGTGAGTCTCGGTCATGGATTTCTCCCCGATCCTGTGATGGTAATGCTTCTCGACGGTGATGCCCCCGAGTTATCAGATTACACCGATGCTTCTTTTGAAGACCTTGGGTATTCATTTCCCGCTTCCTCCATAGTGGGATTCAAAACCGGTACTAAAACCGGATTCCGCCTGGGCAGTTACTCCTTTGTTCCCTTTGTTTACCATGAGAACAGTGGAGAACTTTTTCTGATTACCTCTGCGGACATTTCCCTTATTTACGAATCAGATCCTGATGCTCCTGTGTACAGTTTATCCGAGGGACAGGTTGAGCTTGCGAAGAGAGGGCTTGCCACGTTTATTGACAACCCTGAAATGCTTGATTCCCGGGCTCCTTCCCAAAGGCCTGAAACAGACGATGATGTTGAGGTGTTAATTGTTGGCTACAACCAGCATTCAGAGCAGCTTGAGGATCTCGTTTCATTCCATAACACACTGGGGTACAATGCCGAGAGTGTTACGATCCAGTGGATAGTGGCTAATGTTGAAGGCTACGATGCCCCCGAAAAGATTCGTAATCACATCAAGAGTTTTTATGAGAATCAGGGGCTGCTTTTCGCTGTCATCGCAGGTGATAACGGCTCTTCAAACAGGTTGTCTATGCTTTGCGCGCCACACAGAGTTCCTCCTATGAATACAACTGCAGATCTTTACTTCAGTGACCTGGACGGTAACTGGGACGCTGACGGTGATAACAAGTACGGTGAATGTAACGATGAGGTTGACTACTACTCTGATATCTATGTTGGGCGCTACCCGGTCAAACTGACAGAGGATGAAGTGCTTGATGTGATGATAGACAATGTAACAGAATACCATTTCTCGCCTGTATCCGGTGAATGGCAGAAGAGAGCTCTCCTGATCGGCGGGTGGTTTAATAATGAGGAACCGGAGGCGGAATGGGCATTTGGCAGCAAGTATTGTGATACGGTTTCAACCTTCTTTCCGGTTGACTGGAGCTTTGACTCTCTTTGTGAAGATTCCACCGGATACCACCCCGATAATCAAATGGAGTATTTCAATCAGGGAACAGCATTCGTTGCTGTTTTCTCGGTAGGAAATGTTTTTGACTGCTTCTGGGATTATACATACTCACCGATATTCAGTGTTTCCACCATTCCGGAAATGAACAACCAGAACAATCTCCCCTGGATGATTCTTCCAATTTGTACTTATTCAGGCTATCTGGGAGTAGAGTCATTTTCTGAAGCAATTGTGGGGTATGAAGGAGGCGGTGCGCTTCTTGTTACTGTTCCTTCCTCCAGTGCATTCACAGGCTCCAGTGAGCCGGGTCCCAATGGATGGATAGGCATCTATTTCTCTCACCTTTTGTTTGAAGAGGAACTTGTTACATCCGGTGTTACACACGGGATTTCCAAGGATATGCTCTGGGCCAACTGGAACAGCTTCTATATTCCGCGGAAGGCTGAATGGGCTCTTCAGTCTATCAACCTGTATGGAGACCCGTGTGCAGTGTTCATTGATGCACCCGAGGGGATAGAGCAGGGAGAAAGCTCATTGCTTTCTATCAGAGTTATTCCCAATCCGGTTTTTCAAAACATGAGCGTTCAGCTTCTGCTTCCTGAAGCTTCAACTGTAACTGTCAGAGTCTACGATATGACAGGCAGGTGCGTTCTCCCCGTTGAGGAAAATGTTTTTGCAGCCGGTGAGCATTCTCTTGGTTTTGATGTGTCTGGCCTTTCGGCAGGTATGTATGTGATTCGGGCTAATGCAAGTGGAATAAGTTGCAGCAATAAGTGTATCATTCTGGAATGATGAGATTTCTTCTTTACCTGTATTTTGCCTTGAAAGAACAGGCTGCTTGATAATGAACCCGATTGGCTAAATCAGGCCTGCTTGATGGGTTTCATTGCAGCCTTCAGTTTATCAAGCCACCCGATTGCGCCAATCTTCTCGAAGATATTCGTAGCCTTGGTGAAGCTCTCAAGTGCCCTGGCTCCGTCACCTGCTTTGTTGAACATAAAGCCCTGGTAGTAATAAACTTTACCAGTGCTTATTTGCCTGTCAGTTTTCCTGTGAACAAGCAATGATCTGTCAAAGGCGGTGGCGGCATCGTTCCATCTGTTCTCTTGCGCGGCCAGTCTTCCTGAAAGCAAGTAAGCAGATGCTTCTACCGTGTCGGAATCCAGTTCGTCAACCAGTTGAAAAACATTTTTGAGTGTTTCTGCGGCCTTTGCCGGATTATTCATGTCCAGATGAAGAGAGGTAGAACTGATAAGAATTTCGGCAAGCAACGATTTAGAATTAATCATTTGCGCGATTGAGAGAGCCTTTTCGTAGCACTCTTCAGCATCAGGTAAATTTCCTTTGCTCAGAAACAGATCTCCCAGTGCTACAAGGCTTTCTGTTTCAGTCTGATGGTCGCTGATATCTCTGGAAATTCGAAGTGAACGAGTGCAGTATTCAAGTGCGGCGTTATAGTTGCCGAGATCGCAGTAAAGGGTTCCAATATTATTGCTGGCCATTGCCTCAACTCTGCGAGTACCGGTATCTTCAGAAATGTTCAAAGAGTCTTTGTAGTTGCCTATTGCCTTTGAGTACTCGCCAAGTCTTACATTTATTATTCCCATGTTGTTAAGAACACTTGCTTCAAGCTGTCTTGCGCACATGTTTCTGGATATCTCCAGTGATTTTTCGTAACACACCATTGATTTCTCATTGCTACCGGAACTTGAGTGGATAAGCCCGATATTGTTGAATGCTTTTGCTTCAGAAGTAGTGTCGCCGACTGCCTGCATCAGCTTCAATGCTCGAAGATAGATATCAAGTGCCCTGGTGTAATCATCCTGGCTCCAGTGGATAATACTGATATTACTAAGTGTTTTCGCTTCAAGTTGTTGATCTCCTGTACTTTTTGCAATCTCGAGAGATTTCTGATACAGTTTCAGGGCTGTTTTATATTTCCCAAGGTACCAGTTAGCGATGCCGATACAGTTGAGACAGGTCGCTTCCCCCTTTCTGTCGTCAAGTAAACTACAGATTTTCAGAGCTATTCCAGCCATTTCAATAGTGATGGCATAGTTCGATACTCCAAAGTGAACCTTACACAGCAGAATAAGGCTGTCAGCCTCCAGTTTCTTTTCACCAAGCGACCGGGAATTGCTGATGGCATGTTTTAAGTCTTCCATCGCTTTTTCTCTGTCTCCAACCAGATCCAGTATAGATGCTCTCTTCATCAGGACTCTGGTCTCTGTGATACGGCTATTGATATTGTTTTCAGGAAGGCATTCAAGAATTTTCCCATAGAAGTTTATTGCGTCTTTGTTTGCATAGGCGTTTTTTGCCTTGTCTGCGGCAATTATGCCGTATTCAACAACTTTTTCATGATCAGAGCACATATAGAAATGATGTGTTAACTCCTCAATCACTTTTTCTGTACAATTCTTATGAAGTATTTCCAGTGAATTCCCAACTGTTTGGTGATATAGCTTTAATCTTGCAGTACTCATCCGCTGATATATTGTTTCTCTAACTACATCCTCTGTAAAACGATACCGATCTCCTTCGCATTCTTTCAGCAGTCTCATCCCCAGTATCTCATCCATCAGATCCAACAGAAGACCTTCATTCCCCCCGGTCATTAGAGGAAGTAATTTGAAATCGAATTCCCTGCCAATCACTGAAGCATATTCCAGAAGTTCACATGCCCGGTGACCCATCATTCCCATTTTTCTATCAACCACGCCCTTGACCGAGTTGGGAATAGTTATCTTTTCATTTATGTCATAGGTTGCGTTTTCATCTTTCCATATAAGTGAGTTATTCAGCTCCAGTGATTTCGCGAGTTCCTCGATAAACAGTGGATTCCCTCCGGTTTCCCTGTAGATAAATGCAATCAGCTCGGGTGATGGAGAGGCATCCAGAATAAGTGAAAGCATATGGGCGGTATCAGCCCGGTCAAGAGGTTCAAGCTCAATACCATCAAAGAGTTTCTCTCTGTTCAAAGATTGCAGAACGCTCTGGAAAGAATCCGATTGAGCTTCTTCTATGCGGTAAATAAAAAAGAAAAATACAGGACTTCCTCTGAGAGTTCTGATTAGATAGCTGAAAAGCTCAAGAGAGTTTTCATCGGCCCAGTGAATATTGTCCAGGCACAGAAACAAAGGGGAATCCGAGGCTTGTACGATAAGAAATTTGCAAACACCTTCAAAAAGCCTGAACTTATCTATCATGAATACGCTGCTTTTATCGGGTTTTTCCATTTCCTCAGCCAGTTCGGGCAGTATTTTCAGTAATTCGATCTGAAATGCAGTTGGAATGTTGATCAGGCTTTTCTTCCCCTTCTTTCTGATTACGCTCCGGATTATTTCCCTGAACGGATAGTAAGGTATTGATTTGGTGGTTGGAGACAAAACGCTTTCAAGGTAAACCACATCCTCATAATCGGAATCGCCAGCAATTTCATGAATCAGTCTTGATTTACCCACTCCAATTTCTCCGCTGATGTTTACTGCCCTAATGTTGTTTTCAGCCTGGAGAGTGATAACACTCTTAATCCGGGCTACAACATTGTCTCTGCCGATCAATTCGCTGGTGGGAGCGATTATTCGTCTGTCCTCCTTGCTGAATGCTCCGATTCTGTCTCTGCCGTTTCTTTTTGCGCTGTAGAGACGATTGTCGGCAGCGTTGAACATTGGAAGCCAATCCTTTCCGTCAGACGGATAGGAAGCAATGCCAATACTGTACGTGAGTCTGATTTTTGCGAATTCTCTGGAGCGGCATTGCTCCAGGAAGCGGGAGGATATTCTTTCTGCGTGCTTGTATTCAGTGTCTGGAAGTATGCAGATGAACTCGTCTCCGCCGTAGCGGAATACTGTATCATCTTTTCTCAGCATTTTTTTCAGAAAAACAGCAACGGCTTTGAGAACTGTGTCCCCTGTGGAGTGGCCATAGGTGTCATTGATATTCTTGAAGTGATCCAGATCGATAATAACAAGAGAGAGCGAAGTCTTATCACGGTTTGCTTTCTGGATGTACTCAAAAGATTTCTTTGTCAGGCAGCGACGATTATACAAACCGGTGAGATCATCATAATACTCAATGCCGAGTTCACTTGTTTCTGACTGCATATTGCTCCCTGGAAAAAGGCCTGAAGATAATTATACTGCAATTCCGCTTACAGGAAAACCTGTTAGATCAAAAGATATGTCATGAATAAAAGAGAGTATTGTAAAGCAATTAGAATTTCAGTGTTGTATGAGAAATGAAGCAGCCCCAAAGATTTTGGATATCGCAACTTCTCTGCGGAATGCTTAATGAGCGATTTTACATAGATGTGATGCAGGTGAAGTCTGCATCAGGTGTTGCTAAAACAAAGCTTTTCTTCACGGAAGAGTTTTATGCATGTATCAACAACATCCTCATCGTACAGTATACCCCGGTTATGTGTTATTTCCTCAATCGCTTTTTCCTTACCGCACGAGCTTCTGTACGGGCGGTGTGAACACATTGCTTCCAGCACATCGACAACGGAAAGAATTCTTGCTTCAATACAGATTTCATCTCCCTTGAGACCCTCGGGGTAGCCTGAACCATCCATCCTCTCCTGGTGCTGCAAGACGATTTTTCCCACGGGCCACGGGAAAGTGATGGATTTAAGGATTTCCAGACCTGCCTGAGGGTGTGTCTTGATCAATTGGTACTCTATGTCTGTGAGAAGTGCAGGTTTACTGAGAATCTCCGCTGGAATCTTGATCTTGCCAATATCATGCAGAAGACTTGCCACGCGAAGGCCTTCAATCATTTCTTTGGACAGGTTCATTTCTTCTCCGACTATGCACGCGAACCTTGCCACTTCTCTCTGGTGTTCTGCGGTGTACGGGTCTCTTATGGCAACCGCAGAAGAAAGCGCGTCAACCGTTCCCTCAAGAGTTTTATTCAATTCTTCAAGACTGTTTCTGATGCTTTCTTCCGCTCGTTTTCTGTTGGTGATATCCCAGAAAACTACCTGAGAAGCTGGCTGTCCCTGATATGTTATCGGTATCGCTGTTACTTCAACATCAATTGATTTCCCGTCCAGTCGCAGGAACTTCTCCTCTATTGGTTCAGCAAATTTTCCATCCTTCTGACACTGTACAACACGGTCAAGCACAATTTTCCTGTAGGCGGGGTGAACAAAGTTAAATATCTTTTTTCCCAGAGCGTCTTCAGGACATGTGGCTGCCACAAGATCAAGACTTGCCTTGTTGGCGTAGACAATTATTCCGTTAACATGAACAGCAATCGCAGCAGGATTGTGGTCAAGCAGGCGGCGGTATTGTTCCTGTGATTCCCGAAGCGCGCTCTGAATTGATTTGCGTTTTGTAATGTCTTCCAGAATGCCATCCAGGTATTGGATGCTGCCTTTTTCATCAAGAGTGGGTTTGGATGTCAGGGATCCCCAGAATACTGAACCGTCTTTCCGCTTGAGCTGAACTTCATATCCTGGCAGCGAGCCTTGAGTTCTGATACTGCTGATGTATCGTCTGCGATCCTCAGGATTCCTGTAACAGGAAGATACCTTTGCTTTCATCATTGCTTCAGGGTTTTCATAGTTGAACATTCTGGCAAGTGTTGTATTGACGGACAGGAATATTCCGTCCGACCCCGAGGTTGAACGAAATACTCCGACAGGGAGATTTGCAAGAAGAGAACGGTAACGCTCTTCAGAAGCTTTCAATGCTCTCTGAGATCTCTTTTCTTCGGTGACATTCCTGCCGAAGCTCAGCGTTCCGGTAATCTCTTCATCTGTATAAACCGGAAATGTTTGAACCCGTAGTTCAATTGCATTGTCATCTGATGAGAGTATTCTTACTTCATATTCGTTGGTATTGCCGCTTAGTGTGTCAATGAAAATTTCTTTTACCTTATCAAGATCATCCGGGTGAACAGCAGGTGAAAAGTCTTTGCCTTCCCAGTCAGCACTTGTCTTGGTGGATAACTCTTCAGCGTATTTGTTGAAGAATACAAAATTGCCTTCTCTGTCCAGCTGCCAGATCATTTCTCTGGCATTTTCAACAACAGTCCTGTATTTCAGCTCCGATTCTCTGATGCTTTCTTCAGTCTTCCTTCTCTCTGTGATATCCTGAATAAGTGAAAGAATGTTGATTACTGATCCGTCTGGCTTTCTTGTGCATTTGGTAGCGATACTTACATGAACAATACTGCCGTCCATGTGGAACAGACGTTTTTCAAGTTTGTAGTCGTTAATCTCACCGGAGATCACCCTGTTAAGAGCATTAATGTTAGTCTCAAGATCGTCCGGGTGGGTCAGCTCTGCCCATTTCTTTTTCAGCAGTTCGTCTTTGGAGTAGCCAAGCATTTTGCAGAGATAGTTGTTGACTGCAAGAAAATCCATTTTTGTTGATGTAATTGCCATGCCGATAAGCCCAAGTTCAAAATAGATGTTGAACTGCTCGTCATTCACAGGTCATCCACCCCCCTTATGTCAAGCTGGCAATCTTCGGTCAAACAATCCGTTGAACTCAGCAGTGAAAGCTGTAGCGACTTAGATACCTAAGCTAACCGTATCAGACAGAGTCCGCAAGTCTGTGCCATGCTGGACATCCCGGAACCTCTGACTTCCGCAATTGCCGGTCACTATGATTAAAGGTCGGATGCTACCATTCTGATCAGTCTTGTGTTATTTTGAATGGTTACTGCCTGGAATATTGAGAATGAGTACATTACAAAGAGCGGGAAACCAGATGCGCAGAGAAACTGGATTTGTGATCATAAGGGTATACGCCGAGTTGAATGACTTTCTGCGGAAGGAATGGCGGCAACGGGAGTTTTCCTATCCTCTCACTGGAGGCAACAATCTTAAGCATATCATTGAGTCTGCCGGTATTCCCCATACAGAGATTGAACTGATTCTGCTTAATGGATTGTCTGTGGGGTTTGATTCCACAGTAGAGACAGGGGACAGAATCACTGTATACCCTGTGTTTGAAAGCACAGATGTTTCTCCTGTAGTCATTCTACGCCCGGAACCCCTCAGGAAAACCAGCTTCGTTCTGGATGTGCA
>JAUVJW010000208.1 GCA_030596465.1 Candidatus Fermentibacteraceae bacterium
AGGCTTGATGACGCCGGAACAGACGGAATGCAGGTTGTGGAAGATCTGGCGGAGATATTTGAAACCCACGGGTTTCGTACAAGAATCATCGCAGCCTCCATCAGAACACCGAGCCATCTCACAGAGGCCGCCCTTGCCGGAGCTCACATCGCGACTGTTCCCTATTCAGTTATCAAAAAATCAATTTTGCATCCACTTACAGACAAAGGCCTTGATTCATTCAAAAAAGACTGGGAGGCAGCGCGCAGGTAATGGTATCTCCAAAGGTTATCAGAGAAGATATTCTCCGCATGATTCACAGTGCCGGCAGTGGTCATCCCGGCGGAAGTCTTTCTCTTGTGGAAATCCTTTTGCATCTCTACTGGAAGGAAATGAAGATAGATCCTGACAATCCGCAGTGGAAAGACCGGGATCGTCTTGTTCTCTCTAAAGGGCACGGAGCACCCGCACTGTATTCAATCCTCGCGAGAAGAGGTTTTTTCCCGACAGATAAACTTGAAACACTAAGGAAATTCGGTTCAGGTCTGGAAGGTCATCCGCACATGCAGAGTCTTCCCGGGCTGGACTGCTCTACTGGAAGTCTTGGTCATGGGCTTGGCATTGCCGCCGGTATGGCTTTGGGGCTCACAATCAGAAAAAGCAAAGCAAGAGTATTTTGCATTCTTGGTGACGGGGAACTTCAGGAGGGTAGTATCTGGGAATCCGCTATGTCCATACCGGCCTTGAAACAAACTAATCTCATTGCCATTGTGGACAGGAACCATGTTCAGCTTGATGATGCTGTTGACAAGGTAATGCCCATTGAACCTCTCGCATATAAGTGGAGGGCATTTGGCTGGGCGGTGGCAAAGTGTGATGGTCATGATATGGTTGATATAGAAAAAGCTTTCTCCAACAGAACAGACAAGCCGCTCGTGATTATTGCGGAGACAGTGAAAGGCAAAGGTGTTTCCTTCATGGAGGATCAGGCGTTGTGGCATGGTAAAGCACCGGATAGTGAGCAACTTCGAAAGGCTCTGGAGGAACTGGAATGAGGGCCACGCGGGAGGGTTATGTGGAAGGTCTTCTCGATGCCGGAGAAAAAGACAGGCGGGTAATTGTAGTTGACGGTGATGTAAGCAGATCAACAGGAACAACAGCATTCCAGAAAAAATTCCCCGAAAGATTTTTCAACCTGGGCATTGCCGAACAGAACATGGCCGAATACTGCGCGGGACTTGCTCTGGCCGGGTTCATTCCATTTTACAGTACTTACGCTGTGTTTGCCGCAGGAAGAGCCTGGGATCAGATCCACACTTCCATCTGCAATATGAATCTGAATGTACGCATAGGCGGAGCCCATGGCGGAACCAGTGTTGGCCCGGACGGAGCCACTCATCAGGCTCTTGAGGACATAGCAATAACAAGAGTTCTGCCCAATATGACGGTACTGGTACCTGCCGACGCCAACCAGACCAGGCAGGCCGTTCTCGCATCTCTTGAAATTGATGGCCCGGTGTATATCAGGTATGGCAGGAATCCTGTAGCAGAGCTGTATAACAGAGATGAAACAGTTGTTCCGGGCAGAGGTCGTTTGCTCCGGGAGGGCAGACACGCTTGTATCATAGCAGCGGGAGCCATGGTTGCCACTGCCCTTGAAGCGGCAGATATGCTCTCAAAAAAGGGTATAGAGGTTTCCGTAGCTGATATGACGAGTATTAAACCTCTGGATATTCAACTGTTGAAGTATTTATCGGATATCACTGAACTTGTGGTAACGGCTGAGGATCATCAGATAACAGGAGGTCTTTTTGGGGCGGTGTCTGAATACATGTCAGAACACTGTCCTCGAAGAATCATTCCCGTTGGTGTTAACAACAGATTCGGTTGCAGTGGTACCCCGGAAGAGGTAATGACACATTGCGGCCTTACTGCTGACGCCATTTCCGGAAAGGTGGAGAAAACACTGAAAATCCATTGACTTCAGGTTGTTTGTGCAATAGCTTTCATAGTCGGGGTTACCTTCTTATCAATTAACAATTTAACCGCAAAGTGGAGGGTTAAAGTGGCTAAAGTACTTATATGTGATGCCGTTGCCGAATCGGCTCTTGATATGCTAAGAAATGCAGGTCATGAAGTAACAGTAAAAACCGGTATGGATCAGGATGGTCTTCTTGAAACTGTACCCGCTTATGACGCCATGGTTGTCAGAAGCGCAACAAAAGTAAGAGTGCCAGTTCTTGAGCATTGCAAAGACACTCTGAAGCTAATCGTTCGTGGTGGAGTAGGTCTTGATAATATTGATGTAAAAGAGGCTGAAGCACTTGGAATTTCTGTAAGAAACACTCCCAGTGCCAGCTCGGTCGCGGTCGCGGAACTTGCCATTGGGCATATGCTTGCCTGCTGCCGTTACATTCCTATCGCGGACAGAACCATGAAGCAGGGTGAATGGAACAAAAAACAGTACGGCAAGGGTCTTGAACTCTGGCACGGAACACTTGGTCTAATCGGTTTTGGTCGCATAGCGAAAGAGGTTGCGAAGCGCGCGAAGGCATTCGATATGGATGTTGTTTTTTACGATCCCTTTATCGATGATGCAATTGTTGACGGAGCAAAAAAGGTTGACCTTGAAACTCTCTGCAAAGAGTCTACTGTTATCAGCCTTCACATTCCTCACAATGACGCAACACACTACATTCTTGACAAGCCGCAGTTTGACATGATGAAAGACAATGTAATAATTGTTAACTGCGCCCGCGGCGGCACAATAAATGAAGCCGCACTGCTTGAAGCTCTTGACTCCGGTAAAGTATTCGCGGCCGGTGTTGATGTCTACGAGAAAGAGCCTTCCACCTCAGATAATAGCCCCCTGATCGCTCACCCCAAAGCAGTCGCCACACCTCATATCGGCGCGGGCAGCAAAGGTGCTTCGGGAAGAGTCGGCTCAGAGGTCGCAAGCATAATTATTGATTTTTTCAAATAGATGAAACTTATCTCAAACCGAAAGGTAGAAACATGCTGAGAAAGGTACCGGCTATGCTTTTTGCGCTGCTGCTGGTTACCGGTCTTGCCTGGGCTCAGGCGGAGGATCCACCTCCCGCTGAACCGGCAGAGATTGGAGAAACAGCAGAAACCGCAGAGGAAGCTGTGCCCATGGAGGAGGGGGTTGAAGCCGAGATCATTTCTGAATCGGACGCTTCAACAATTAGTGCCACCATTGGCGATGGTATTATCGCCCCCGGTGGCATTGTTGTATCCGACTGGCCCAACGATGCCGGTGATGCCCTTTTAGTCACTTTCGAACCTGGCAGCGAGACGGGTAGCGAGAACCATACTGGTTATGCTGTCTATCGCAGAACCCAGGGCGAAGAAGAACTGGATCTTGTGGGAACCATGGAAATCGATGACGGAACTGAGTTCATTGATGGATACGATCCTGACTACATTGTAGAGCCGGGTGTTCAGTATGAATACCAGGTTGCGGCTGTTTATCTCAGCGGAGCTGAAATAGCCAGTGAGATGTTTATTGCTCAGGAAGTCGCAGGCGGGCAGATTTTCCACACCGGCAAAGTTCGGGTTCTTGTGGGTTGCGCTCTTTTCCTGGCCTTAAT
>JAUVJW010000220.1 GCA_030596465.1 Candidatus Fermentibacteraceae bacterium
AGGATCTTCACAAAATAATCACACCGGGACATTCCAATAAGGGATATAAAAGTGATCTGAGTAAGTTTAAAAAAACAGGACAGAGCGAGCTTATAGGTAATACACTCGATTTGAGAGCAATACGAAAGGACGGAATTGAGATCCCGATCGAGCTGTCCCTTTCCGGAGTGACTATTGAAGGCAGATGGTGTTCCATCGGCATTTTGCGCGATGTTACCAAGCGCAGACTGGCGGAAAAAGCATTACGGGAAAGCAAAGAAAAAATGCGTATTATCCTTGACAGTATGCCTGATGTTGTGCTGCAGCTTGATACAGACCTTACTATCCTGTGGGCGAACAGAACAACTCTCAATATGAAGCCTGACGCGACTGGCCAGATCTGCCACAAGGCCCTCACGGGCAGAGATCTCCCCTGCAAAAACTGTTCTGTCGTTAAAGCCCTGAAAACAAAGCAGATTGAAAAAGGTACTGTCCATCACAAATCACTGGTCGGCACTGAAAGCTACTGGGACGATCTTGGGATACCAATTAGGGATTCCAGTGGAGAAATCACCAGTATAGTCAATCTTTCCAGAAATGTTACTGATATCAGACGGGCCGAAGAGGAAAAAGCCCGTCTTGAGGATCAATTCCGTCAGGCTCAGAAGATGGAGTGCATTGGCCGATTGGCGGGTGGAGTGGCTCATGATTTTAACAACATGCTTGGAGTAATCCTCGGGCGTACGGAACTGGCTCTGGAGAAGATGGAGCCGACACAACCTGTATTTACCGCCCTGTGTGAGATTCAGAAAGCAGCCAAACACTCCGTCAGCCTTGCAAACCAGCTTCTTGCCTTCTCGCGTAAACAGACCATTGCGCCCAGGGTACTCAATATGAATAAGACCGTTGAGGGAATGCTGCAAATGCTTCACCGTCTTATCGGCGAGGACATTGATCTTGTATGGCTGCCGGGCAAAGATCTGTGGCTTGTTAATGTAGATCCCGCACAGGTAAACCAGGTTCTGGCCAATCTGTGTGTCAACTCACGGGATGCTATTACAGATGTTGGCAGGATTACCATTGAAACGCAGAACTCCATTATAGACGAGGCTCACTGTGATAACCCGGCCGACATCACCCCTGGAGAATATATCCTGCTAACCGTCAGCGATGATGGCTGCGGTATGGACAAGACCACCATGGAAAATCTTTTCGAGCCTTTTTTCACCACCAAGGAAGTGGGCCACGGAACAGGTCTCGGGCTCGCAACGGTCTACGGCATCGTAAAACAGAACAACGGCTTTATCTATGTCCGCAGCGAACCCGATCAGGGAACTGCTTTCAGCATCTACCTGCCCCGGTTTTCGGGCGGGGAAGAACAGTTACATAAGAAAGAAATGATAAAACCGAACAGATTCTGTAATGAAACCATTCTGCTGGTTGAGGATGAACCGGCGATCCTGGAAATAGCAACTATAATGCTCGAACGCCAGGGGTACACGGTACTTGCCGCCTCCACACCGGGGGAAGCAATTCGTCTGTCCAGGGAATACTCGGGCAATATCCACCTGCTTATGACTGATGTTGTTATGCCGGAAATGAATGGACGGGATCTGGCGAACAACCTGATGTCCAGTTCTCCGAGTCTGAAATGCCTGTTCATGTCCGGCTACACAGCCAATGTCATCGCACACAGAGGTGTGCTGGAGTCGGGTGTCAATTTCATCCAGAAACCGTTCGCGATGCAGGATCTGGCTGCCAAAGTACATGAGGCTCTGGAAAGTGAATAATATAACTAGTATCCTGTCAAGCAATAACTGTCGTATACTGCTGGCTCTCCAGAGCCCCGGCAGCGTTACTGGTTCAATTACATAGCGGTGCTATGCGCATAAACCAGTGCCTTGCTGGAACTCAGAATAGCAGCGCATTAGGCCGACACTTAATACCTGACAGGGTATTAGGCTTTTCATCCGTATAGGTGTATGAATAAACCGGAAACTCGCTATGACGGATATTGTTGTCTGCCTGTAGGAAATTGACTTTGAGTACTTTCCATATGTGAAATATGTCTCCGCTGAAGTGTGATCAGTCAGTTATTTCTATGTCACCCGAGACAGTTGAAATATGAATTGTGTATTCTCCCTCTCCAAAGCAAGCTGAAGCACCAACAATATTTTCCTTGATGGCGGTATTGAAACTGTCGGGAATTCCAACATTACCGGAGATAGTTTCAATCTCAACAACGGCATCCGCAACCAGATCAACACTGATTCCGCCGTTAATGCTGGAGAGGGTAAGATCGCTTTTCAGCTCATTTACTATACAGGTGATCTCTCCGTTAACAATGTTAATCTCATCAGGTTCGGAAATGGAAACAGTGCTAACCGAACCATTTACCAGATCTATAACAACTTTGCCTTCGAAATCGCTGACAGCAATATCCCCATTCACCACTTCGATAGATGCTGTTCCTGCAGCGGATGAAATAACCACATTTCCATTAACATTTTCAATTTCGTATTTCAGTGCCAGGTTCTGTGGTACCCTCACCTGAAACTCAACCTGACCGTTGTGATTGTCATCCCAGTCATTATCGTACTCGACTTCGAAGACAATACCACAGGAAAGATCGCAGAAAACATCAAGTGCGTCCATTTCTTCCTGGTCATCGCATGTAATGGTGTAAACAACTTCAACCTCATTTGAATCCCAGCCTTCAACAGAAATGTCTCCATTAAAGTTGAAAATGGCAACAGTATCATCAGCGCCGGGAGTAACAGTAACGGTCTCTACCCTGACTACATCTTCACCGATAGCGGAACCGGCGACAAAACAGACAGTCAGCATAATAAACAGAAATTTCATAAAAACCCCTTTCCGTGAAGAGCTTCTATAACTATTTGATTGATGCTCAGCCCTTTTCAATCAGTATGACTCTTCCTTCTTAAGCTCTGCAAAAGTAAGCCACTTTATGATCCAATAAGATCCGCAAGATTAACCAGAACAGGCAAAATCA
>JAUVJW010000088.1 GCA_030596465.1 Candidatus Fermentibacteraceae bacterium
CTTTTTCGCCCTGTGATGTAATTGAAGAGTATGTGAGACCTGCCAGATACAGAGAGAACGGGGTTGATGTCGTGAGACCCGCCCTCTCCGATCCGGAGTTGATTCGTTTTGACCGGTGCGGAACCCTTGAGACCTGGAACAGTGACGGTCTGCGCTCTCTCCTCAGGAACATGCCCGATATTCCGGACATGAAGGAGAAGACCATGAGGTGGCCCGGGCACATAGAGAAAGCCAGGATACTTCGGGAATCAGGTTTCTTCAGCAGTGAACCTGTGGAGATTAGCGGAGTGATGATTTCGCCATTGCAGATGACAGAGAAGATAATGTTTTCCAGTCGGAACTGGAAGCTGGGAGCCGAGGAAGAGGAATTCACCGTGATGCGTGTGGCGGTGGAGGGAGAAGAAAACGATGCTTCTGTTTCTCACACATGGGATCTGTACGATGAATACTGCCCCGAGACAAAAACATCATCCATGGCAAGAACCACAGGATACGCTTGTACAGCAGCAGTAAACGCAGTTCTTTCGGGGCTGTATACCGAGACGGGTCTCAGCCCCGCAGAATATCTGGGCAGAGACAAAAGGTGTTTTGAATTTATGCTTGAGTATCTCAGGGAGCGGAATATTGTTTACACAAAAAGAACAGAATTGCTCTGAGCTGCGGAGGATCTGAATGGCTGAAAATTCTGATATACTGGATTTGAATAAAGCGATTAAAACCCTTGAAAGCCAGCGGAGTCTGCTGGGAGATGTTGTAGTGGATATTTCCCTTGCAGCTCTTCGAGAAAAACTGGCTGTTCTTGAGGAGACAGCAGAGACCGGTAGGCAACTCAGAAAGTATGTCACAGTGGTATTCGCCGATGTGTCCGGTTTCACCTCGATCTGCAGAACCAACGACGCTGAGAATGTTACCGGGGCAATCAACACCCTGTGGAAGGCTCTTGATACGGTTATCATCGATTGTGGTGGTACCGTTGACAAGCACATAGGTGATTGCGTCATGGCTGTATGGGGGCTTGAAAGTGTTCGGGAAGATGATCCGGCCAGAGCAGTAGAGGCAGCACTTGCCATGCAGAACGCGGCGGACTTTATCAGCAGCGAGTCGGACGGTCTTGTTCCGCCTTTCCAGATTAGAATCGGAATACACAGCGGTTCAGTATTTATAAGTCCGGTGGGGCTTAAGAATGAGTACACAGTTATAGGAGACACAGTAAATGTTGCCAGCAGGCTTCAATCGTGCGCCCCCCTCGGTTCAGTAATTGTTTCCCGGAGTACATGGAAGCATATCCGGAATGATTTTGACTGGCAGCAGCAATCTCCGATAAAGGTGAAGGGAATTGAAGAAGAGCTGGATACTTATCTGGTTACAGGAGCGATTGCCCGGCAGATCTCCAGATTGAATACCTCTGTTCTTGGAGAGAAAACCTCCATGGTGGGTAGAGCAGAGGAACTGGAAATCCTTCTTGGAACAATGAATGAGGTGGTTTCTTCCAGTTCTACGGGAATGGTAACCATTGTCGGGGAGGCCGGAATTGGTAAGTCAAGACTCCTGCACGAATTCAGGCTGTCGGTGGAGAATGATCTCAAGGAAACAGTTTTCTTCAATGCCCGGTGTACGCCGGGGATGATTGATATTCCATGTTCCGTATTCAGAGATATAATTCGATACAGCTTCGGGGTAAGGGAAGATGATTCTACACTGGTGGCTTTTGAAAAGCTGGAAAATGGGATGGGCAATGTGCTGGATATACAGGAGATTCATTTAGCCTGTAATTTTGCGGGGTTTGATATGTCATCTTCCAGGTTCATACACGACATGGAGGGGGATTCTTCTCTGGCTTCTGCTGGCCGGGCTGCTCTGGTGAGGTATTTTAGAAAGATTGCGTCAACAGGCAGAACCCTTGTTTATCTTGAGGATCTGCACTGGGCTGATTCCATGTCACTTGAGCTTGTGGAGCAGATAGTAAGAGATATTCCCGCAAGTAAAATGCTTGTTTTGTGTCTTACAAGACCTCCTCTTCTGGCAAGAATGCCAAATTGGGGCGAAGATATTCCAAATATTTTTCTGCACTTGAAGCCTCTTTCTCCGCATGAGAGCAGAAATCTGGTTGGGGAGATTCTGCAACGGATGCGGAACCTGCCCGGAGAACTTTCAGAGCTGATAATTTCCAACGCCGATGGTAACCCGTTCTATGTTGAGGAATTGATAAAGATGCTGGTTGAGGATGGAGTTATTTCACCGGATACCTGGACGGTTGATGTGGAAGCACTTACCGGGGAAAAGGTGCCATCTACACTGACAGGGGTTCTTCAGGCGCGACTGGATACACTTCCATCAGGCGAGAAGACTCTTCTGCAAATGGCCTCAGTTATAGGCAGGGTTTTCTGGGACAAGACAGTGAAGGATTTATACAATACAGAAGAGCCGGTTGAAATTCTGGGAATGCTTTCCTCTGTAGAGCATCACGATCTGGTACACAGAATGAACATATCAGCCTTTTCCGACGCGGGAGAATACCTTTTCAAGCACGCCATTCTTAGGGATGTGACTTATGAAACCGTTCTCCTCCGGATCAGAAAAAAATACCATCGTCTTGTTGCGATCTGGCTTGAAAGGAACAGCGGAGACAGAATTGCCGAATTTGCAGGTCTCATTGCTGACCACTACGAGAGAGGAGAAGACTGGGAGAACGCCGCGATCTGGCTTGTTCGTTCAGGCAGATCCGCTAAGGCTACAAGCGCTTACAAGGAAGCTCTTTCCCGGTTCCGAAGAACACTTGCGATTCCCGGTGAAATGATTGACTCTTCCCTGAGGGCCCAGCTTCATCTTGACTGCGGTTCTTGTCTTGAAAAATTGTGTCGTTATCAGGAGGCGGAAGAGGAATTGAACAAGGCTCTTTCCATGGCGGAGTTGAACAGCCTGTCCGGTGTTTCTGCGGAGTGTTTGCTTGGACAGGCATGGATAGCTATTCTCACAGGCAGACAGAAAGAAGCTGGAGAGCTTTCTCTCAGGGCTTACGACAAGGCGCAGGTATCAGAGGACTCCGCCATACTTGCCCGCGCGCTTATGCGTATGGCAGACTTTGAAGATGATAAAAGATACGAGAAGATCATTTCCTATTACAGGAAGGCCCATTCGATTTATACGGAACTGCACAGTGAGTCCGGTCTTGCCATAGCTCTGCTGAACATGGGGAATGTTGCTCTGAACTCTGGTCGTCGGGATCAGGCAGAGAAATACTATCTTGAGAGCCTTGCCTTTTACGAAAATATTGGTAGCAGGTGGGGCATTGCGAACTGCCTGGGAAACCTTGGATGCGTAAGCTCGGAGAGAAAAGAATATAAAAATGCCTGTGAATATTTCAGAAAGAGTCTTGCCGCGTCGGTAAGTATAGGAGACAGAGAGGGAGAGGCTATATGTAATGTGAACCTGGGTCAGGCCAGCATCTTCATGGGAATACCGGACAAAGCTCTTGAGTACCTGCGGATTTCACTGAGAGTATCAAGTTCCGTGGGGCTGATCCCTCTTGCATTTAACGCTGTGAGGTTGCAGGCTGAAGCATACAATGCCCTGGGTGACAAGAGAAAAGCGGCTCTGCTTCTTCTGGTTATGAAGAACGATGAAGCTCTTCCGGAAATGGAAAAGGAAGGGATCGCGAATTTGCTTTCTGTGCTGAAAGGATCAATGCCCCCAGGGCAATTCCGGCAGGTCTGTGCGCAGGCGGATTCTCTCGACTTCACATCAATCTGCTCTGATCAGATGTCTGATTGATGCAGCCATTTAACCTGAACCGGACAGATTTCCGTTGGCTATCTTTTCTGCTGTTGCTGTGAGTCCGGAGTCACCATATACAGTCAGTGTCTCTTCAAATTTGTTCAGTTTGATATTTGTCAGGGAACTCAGAGAATCGGCAAGAATTTTCATTTCAGGAATAGTTCCGGTAAGCCGGTGCAGATATTCAAGATCGTTATCTATATGTAACAGCGTTTCGTTGTAGTGTGTCAGGTACTGTGCATTACCCGTGAGCAGATACCCGCGCTGGCCGGATTCCGCGTGAATAATCAAAACTCCGCCTGCTCTCCCGGTTCTGGTGATTCAGTCAGTGAGAACTTTTTTTACCATGCTTTCCAATTCTGAGAATTTGTAGGGTTTGTGCAGGAATCCAGCAAGAGACTTGTCTTTGAAAAGTCTGGATATATCCTGCTCATTGTATCCACTGCACAGTATTACTGGTATGTCATCTCTGATGTTGTGAAGCTCAATGTAGGTCTCCTCTCCATTGAGAAAAGGCATAATAAAATCAAGTATTACAAGAACAATATCGTCCATATTCTTTCTGAACAGATTCACCGCTACCCGCCCGTCGGGAGCTGTAATAACGGTGAAACCAAGGTGCTCAAGCATTTGCTTTGCCACAGACAAAATAGCCTCTTCGTCGTCTACGAGGAGAATCGTGCCGGAACCGTGCCAGGGTTTTGCATTTACGGTCTTTTTCCTTTCAGTGGAGCTGTTCGAAACGGGAAAGAGAATCCTTATTGATGTTCCATTTCCCAGTTGACTTTGTACCTTTACAGTTCCCCGGTGGGCGCGGATTATACCCAGTACCGCGGCCAGACCAAGGCCCCGCCCGGTGAATTTGGTAGTGTAGAACGGATCGAAAAGATTTTCAATCGTTTTTTTGTTCATTCCGTTACCGTTATCGGTCACATCCACATACACATACTTACCCTCGGGGAGTGATTTATCAATGTAAATATTGGACAGGTAATGACAGTCGCAGTCTATTGCTCCGGTGGTTATGGAGATTGAGCCACCAGTCTTGTTGATTGCGTCAGAGGCATTTGCAACCAGGTTTAATATTACCTGCCGGATTTGCCGGGCGTCCGCTTCGATCAATGGAAGGTTTTCAGCCAGGTGATAGCTGATCTGAGCCTTCTTTGTGACTGATAGCCCAAGGATGTGTGTCATTTCGTAAATAGCATTGTTCAGGTCGAATTGTTCAATGATAAATACGTTCTTGCCGCAGTATGTCATCATTTGTTTTACGAGGTTTGCGGCTCGTCTTGCTGATGTTTCTATCGCCTTTACATTCGAATGCGCCCGGTTGGCTGTGGGAATTTCCATAATAGCCAAGTCGGCGTTTCCCAGTATTGCCATGAGTATGTTGTTGAAATCGTGAGCAATTCCCCCCGCAAGAATTTCGAGACTTTCAAGTTTCTGGGACCGTAGAATCTCCTTCTCTAATTCCTGTTTTGCTTTTTCTATTTTTTTGTGTTCAGTAATATCCTCCACAGTTCCTTCATAATACAGAACATTTTCGGATTTATCGCGGACAGCTCTGTAGTTCTCCCAGGCATGGAGTGATGACCCGTCCCGCCTGAACCAGGTTGACTCCAGGCCATGAATCGATTCATCAGTCTTAAAGTGATCCTCGGATACAAGAAGCGGGTGGTGGGAACCGGGTCTGGTCTCATTCAGATTGTGTTGCTTCAGTTCATCAGAAGAGGAATAACCGAGCATTTTCGTCAGAGTGGAATTAGCCATAAGAATGTCGCCTTCAGGAGATATTCTGTACATGCCTACAAGAGTGTTTTCGAAGATGCCCCGATATATTTCCGCTTCCTTCTCTTTTTTTTCCGTTTCGTATCTGATCTGCATCTGAGACATTTTTTCGATGCTGAGATCGCTGAAGATAGTTTCTCGTTGCCTGTTGTACTTAATGTAGCAGACAAGAGCCTGTTCGAAATCACCCTGAGCTTGATGGAGTTCCGAAAGATACTGATAGCTGTCGGCCATCCAGGTTTTTGCGCCTATCTCCGTTGCAATTCTCAGACCCTCATTCAGATGAGTAAGCGCTGAATCATAACGCCCGAGTTTTACGCTGATTCGTCCGATGCAGTTATTGGAATCCGCGATGCCGCGTTTGTCTCCGAGATGAATGTAGATGTCCAGAGCTTTCAGACAGTATACAAGGGCATTGTCAAATTCCTTCTGTATTTCAAGAAGTGTACCGATGTTTAGAGTCGCGCCTGCGATTCCCTTATCGTCACCGATCTCTTCCTTTATTTTCAGCGACCGGTGGTAGTACTCGAGAGCTTGGATGTATTGTTCCTTTGATTCTAAAACAACACCAATATTGTTGTAAGACAATGCGATTCCCAGCCGATCCTCGTTTTTTTCAAAGAGTTTCAATGCTCTTTTATAGTATTCAAGAGCATCATCAAATTGTCCACGCTCATCGTAGATGATACCTATGTTATTGTAACTTTTGGCAATGCCGGGGTAGTCTCCTGTTTCTTCTTTTATTTTAAGGGAATCGAAATGAAACTTCAGAGCATCTTCGTAATTTCCCAGAATTTTTTTGATTATTCCGATATTGCTGAGGCAATTGGCTGCACCCTTTCTGTATTCAATTTCATTGCAGATTTTTAGAGATTTGAAATAGCAGTCAAGTGATTTGTCGAAGTTGCCTCTTACCCAGTTCAGAGTTCCCTGGGTCAGGCAGCTTTCAGCAATTCCCTGTTTGATATCCAGTCGTTCAGACAGGGCAAGCGCACGATTTACATAGCTCTCGGCACGATCCGGATCAGAGCGCGTGAACTCGCATGCCAGTTTGCATAGAAGCTCAACTGTTTCTGCCGCGGTTGCATCTTCATCGGAGCGGGCAGAAAGCAATTCGAGTTTTTTCTGCAGTTTTTTTATGACATTCTCAATACTACTGGAACTCCTTTCTTCGTTTCCGATGAGGGAACGCCAAACCTCTCACTATCTGAAACAATAATACAAGTATAGCCGATCTCTGTCAAAGTGACAGGCGATTTTGGAACTTGGCTGCCGGTTGAATGTGGACTATGTTTCATAAAGCATACATGCCTGTTTGCAATGACAGGAAGGCTCCAGACGCTCGCGCTCGATTGGAGATGTGATTTCCGAATGACAAGATTATCAAGACCGGCTGACACTGCGAGGAACAGAATTATCGCCTCAGTTCTGTTGTTTCTGGTGCCACTCTCGGTATACATTTCAGGCTCCACATATCTGGGATCAGGAGATACTGCGGCATCGGAACTTCTTGCGGTAACTCTTGTTCGCGAAGGCAATTTTGACTTCAACGAATTTTTCGACGAAGGCGAGGAAATGCCCTATTCCTTCACTTTTTCCGGGAGCAGAGTAGTTAATCTCTATTCCGTCGTTGCCGGTATGATGAATGTACCGGTGTTTTTCGCTGCGGATCTGGCCGGTATAGATATAGAGGAAAAATTGCTATTCCTGAATCTGCTGTCCATGTCGCTTATCGCCGCGCTTTCAACGGTTTTGATGTTCCATATTCTGCTCAGGAAGAAATTTTCATTCGGGCTTTCTGTGTTTCTTGCCGCGGTATTTGCGTTCGGCACTCTTGTATGGAGCGTAACTGCAAGGGGAACATGGCAGCA
>JAUVJW010000053.1 GCA_030596465.1 Candidatus Fermentibacteraceae bacterium
GCCTGAGCTTACCCAGGTTCAGTGTTGAATCCGGTGGAGCCACTTCTGATATGGAAAGATAAGGCATCATTGTTGCCGGATCTCTGTGGATGAAGTCGAAAATACCGTGTACCGGCGGCGGGGCTCCTGTAATAAAGTTTGACCATGCAACAGGGCTTTGCGGCGGGTTTGATGTTCCCAGCCTGTTGAAGCTGCCCATTTCCATAAGGTGTTTTGTGTTGGGCATGAGACCTCGTTCCACGAAACTCTCCACCAGATTGGGATCCATTCCGTCTACGCCCAGTACTATCATTCTTTTACCGGATCTGCCCGTGGTTTTTCCGCAGCCAGCGCTGAGAGCCGCGACAGCAGCCGGTGTCAGTATAGCTTTCTTGAGGAATTCTCTTCTCTTCACAGCGTTCTCCCATCCATGTAACCTGGTGGTTTTACACCGAGCATTTTGAGAACGGTGGGAGCAACATCCATAATGGACGGGTTGTCAGATTCATGTTTCCAGCTGGTGAAGAGTACACCTTTCACCAGATCAGAGTCGTGACAGTGGTCGCCGTTCCAGTGTTTGTCATTGGGATATATAGTTTTTCTGCCGACGCACCCTGTTACGCATCCCCAGTCGGCACGGTATCCAGTATCAGTTCCTGGAATTATGTCAGGGCTTCTGTCTTTGTATCCACCTGTATAGATGTCCCTGGCAAATTTTACAGAACGAATTACATTTTTATCGCCATCTTTAAGCTGCAGAAGCTTTTCTTTTATCTCATTCATCAGAGGATCGGCTTCAGCCTTTGTAACAATACCCATGCCCTCGCGGCCTTTCATGTTCAGATTGATTCCGGAAAGCCCCATGGCGTAAGCCCTTGTTTGTGACCAGTCCACACCGTGGTAAGATGCGTCAATTGTTTGCACACCTTCTTCAAGCACCATGTATCCGTTGTCAACAAGCCATCTGTTGAAGTCGATGCATGTGTGAAACGCGGTAAACCCGTGATCTGACATTACCACAAGTCTCTGGTTCTTTTTCATTCTTTCAACAGTTTCACCAACAAGCCTGTCCATTTCAAGGTACATTTTATGGATCACGCTTCCCGGTTCCTGTCCATCGCCCCAGAACATGTGCTGTATTCTGTCGGAAGTGTCAAAGACACAAACAGCAAGGCCATCTTTGCCGTTGGTAAGTGCATTGGTGAACATTCTTTTTCGTTCGCCGTAATAAGCCCATGCCATATCCAGGAAGCTTTCTTCATTGAGATGACCATTTGAGAGAGCCCATGTGTCTTCAGCCAGACCCAGTGTGGCAAACTGCCCCACAGCACCGGCAAGGTATCTGGAATAGTGTACCGGGTGAGAGAGGGGAACAACAGGGCTTGACGGGTCAACATGAAGAGCGGTGCAGTAAACAACAGGACCTTCGGTAATTCTAAAACGGGCTATACCCCTTACCTTTGTTCGTCCGGCCCTGTAGCATATTGTGAGCCATCCGGACAGTTTTCCAGCCTCCACTTTTATTTTTTCATTACCGGAGCGGATATCCCAGAAATTGTTATTTACCCGTTTTAAAAGAACATCAACCGGTTCACAACCGTCAGGGCCCGGCACTGAGCCAACCCACCATCCCTTTTCGTGATTTCTGAGGGTACAGCCTATACCGCCGGTGAATTGTGTATCGTCACCCTCAGGAGCCATAACTGTGTAGCTTCCCTGGGTACCTCTGAGGTCCGGCACACACATACCGCTCAGAAGTCTTCCATCCAGTGGCTCAGGCGGGTAGGTGATTGGAACTCTGATAACAGTTGATCTTATACCGTACTTTCCAAGCAGGCTCCAGAATGGTTTGCTCATTCTGAGCAGCGTGGAGGATACTTTTTCCTTCCGGAAGCCCAGGAAATTTCTTTTTGTAAAGGTTTTTGTTTTCACGGAACTCAGTACTGCCAGATACCTTTTACGGTCTGCTGTCAGAAAATCAAAGATTCCGTGTTTTCCGGGGTTGACGCCAGTTTGAAAACTGGACCATGCAACAGGAGAGACGCCGGGGGTGGTTGTTCTCATGCGGCGATATGAGCCCTGTTCAGCAAGTTTTTTTAAATTTGGAAGGTCTCCGTTCTCCCAGTATTTTTCCACCAGACGAGGAGAAAGACCGTCCAGTCCCAGAATAACAACTTTACTGCACCCGGGTTTAAGAGGGAGCCTGCTTTTCTTGATGGATCTTATCAGTACCATAATCGGCCAGAACATGAAAGAAAGCAGTGAGATGGCAATGGCGTTCAGGAACACCACAAATGATGTGAGAATTCCGAATCCCGCGCCGGGCCCGATGTATCCGTGCGCAAGGGTTGGAAGTATCAGCAGACCGAGAATGAATATCAGTTTCAGGGGGGGTCCTCCCATCCAGAGTAAAAAGCAATTATACTCACGAATCTAACACAGGCGAAAAGAAAAGTTCCACAATTGGAGGAATCATGAAAAAGATTCTGGTATTATCTGCTCTGGTTCTGCTTGCGGGGTGCGGCGGTTCGAAGATACAACTGAACAACGGTACAGGTCTGGATCTTGATAAAGTAACTCTGACTATTGGAGATAATTCGGAAACCTGGAACAACATAGAGGCAGATAAAACATTCGGGTCAGATATTACTCTTCCCCGGGAAGCCGCGACTATTTTTGTGGAGTGGGAAACCGCAGGAGAAGAGTGGAGCATGGAATATGTAACCATAGATTCCGCGAGTAACGCAGACCGAATTAGTATTCTTTTCGCACCCGGGGAAATCAGCGTAAACTACTCATTCTAAATACGATACATTGATTTTATAGACATTCAGGGGTGCCCGGAACCAGGATAAATAGGCATATTCCCGGTTCAACTGAGAATCGGGAGTACTTATGAATAAAATCACCGCGGGTATTGATATAGGATCCGTTGCTATTAAAGTGGCATTCCTTCAGAACAAAAAGATAATTCGAAGCATTTACCACAGGCATCAGGGTAAGCCTGTAGAATCACTGCTCGATCTTTTCACGGAGTACCCGGAATTGAGCAGCACACCAGTAGTTCTTACAGGTACAGGCGCGTCAAGAATTGCGGAATTCACAGGAACTAATACAGTTAATGAGGTTGTGGCACTTGCTGCCTCAATCTCAGAGTACCTGGCTGACGCAGGCTCTGTTATTGAAATGGGCGGCCAGGATTCAAAACTTCTTCTCATGCGCAGAGATGCTATGGGGGAAACAGTTATGGATGAGTTTTCCATGAATTCCATCTGTGCCGCGGGTACGGGATCATTCCTGGATCAGCAGGCGGGCAGACTTGGGCTAACGCCTGAGTCTATGGGAGACCTTGCCGTTACCTGTGATGCGCCGCCGAGAATAGCGGGCAGGTGCAGCGTGTTCGCCAAGAGTGACATGATTCATCTTCAACAGGTTGGCGCAACAATATCGGAAATCGTGAGCGGTCTCTGTTTTGCGGTGGCAAGAAATTTCAGAAGCGTTATTGCCGCGGGAAGACGGTTCAGATACCCGGTTGTATTTGTGGGTGGAGTTGCCGCCAACAGGGGAATGGTAAAAGCCTTTCAGAGTGTTCTTGATGGTGAAGTTCTTGTTCCGGAAAACTTCAGCGTATTAACTGCAGCCGGTGCAGGACTTTCGAAAAAGCCCGGTATACTTACCGCAGCACAGATTCAGGAACTGATCAGTTCAACCGGCAGTGAAATTGAGACTCTGCCTTCTCTGAGGCCTTTCGCTCGTGAGAAAGCTGATTTTACAGCAACAGAAACACTTCCGGAAGAGGGCATCTATCTCGGCATTGATGTTGGCTCTATAAGTACCAACCTTGCTGCGGTATCTCCCGGGGGAAGAGTTGTTGATCGACTTTACCTCAGAACCGCGGGAAAACCGCTGGAGGCAGTAAAGAACGGTCTCAGAACAATGGAACCGCGGATTTCTTCTGTACCGGTTCTGGGTGTAGGTGTCACGGGCAGCGGCAGATATATGACAGGCGATTTCGTCGGCGCGGATGTTGTACGGAATGAGATTTCTGCACAGGCCAGGGCGGCAATCGATATTGATCCCGATGTTGACACTATCTTTGAGATAGGTGGACAGGATTCCAAGTACATTTCCATTCACAACGGTCGCGTTGTGGATTTTGAGATGAACAAGGTGTGTGCTGCGGGAACCGGTTCCTTTCTTGAGGAACAGGCAGAAAAACTCAATCTGGAGATAGAGGATTTTGGGCCAATGGCTTTGTCAGCCGCCGATCCATGCAGACTGGGTGAGAGGTGTACAGTATTCATGGAGAGCGATGTTGTTTCCCATCAGGCTGTGAGTACACCGGTTGAGCAGATAACCTCCGGTCTCTGTTATTCCATCGTAAGAAACTATCTTCATCGCGTTGTTGGTGAGAGAAAAATAGGCAGGAAGATATTCTTCCAGGGGGGAACGGCTCATAACCAGGGTGTTGTGGCTGCTTTTAACTCTGTTCTGGGAGAGGGGCGAGAGGTTATTCTTCCTCCTCACCACGATGTTACCGGTGCTATAGGTGTTGCTCTTATGGCAAGAGATGCCATGAAAGAAAATCAGCAATCCACCTTCAGGGGCTGGGGTCTTTCCGAGAACAACTATACCCAGGATTCTTTTATATGCAGGGCCTGTTCCAATGAATGCGAGATTCACAGGGTAACTCTGGCGGATGGAACAAAACTCCTTTATGGTGGTCGTTGCGAGAAATATGAAACCGGGTCAATGCAGATTACGGCAGGTGGCGAGAACCTTTTCAAAACCAGGGTTGATAATCTCTTTAGACACTCGGGTGAAGAATGGGGTAAAGGACCGGTTGTGGGTATCGCCAGGTCCTTGTGGTTCTGGGAACTTTTTCCGTTCTTCGGCACATTCTTCAGATCACTTGGCTGCCGGATTGAGGTCAGTGGTGAATCAACATCCACAACTGTTCACTCCGGCGTTGAGAGCGTAGCCGCTGAAACCTGTTTTCCGGTAAAGATTGCCCATGGTCATGTCATGGAGCTTCTCGACAAAGGTGTTGAGATACTTTTCCTGCCTTCTATTATTAGAAACAAATCCCAGGGTGACTTCTCTGAATCATACAACTGTCCATACATACAGGGTTCACCGTACATTCTGGATGCGGGGCTTGTATTGAACCGGATGAAGAATGTAAAGGTTCTTAAACCCATACTTGATTTCTCACTTCCCGGTGAGGAATGGATGAGTGCGTTAATCGAAACCGCAGTTGAACTGGGATTCAGTACCGGTGATGCTAAAAGGGCTCTTAAGGCGGCAGAACTCGCACAGACAAAATTCACAGAGGTTAATACGGAGATCGGCGCGAGGGCGATAAAAAACCTTAACGGTCGCAGGGGGTTTGTTGTTGTCAGCAGACCGTACAATGGCTCTGATCCTGTGGTGAATACAGATCTTCCGGCAAAGCTGGCCAAACTCGGTGGAGTTGTTATTCCACTTGATATGCTTCCCATGTCTATGGAGAGGGCAGCGGAGGGTTACAGCAACATGTACTGGCACTACGGACAGAGAATACTTGCCGGTGGGATTGTTATAAAGGAGAATGAGAATCTTCATGCTGTATATCTGAGCAATTTCGGTTGCGGACCGGATTCATTTATAGAGCATTCCTTCAAGGAAATAATGGGGGAGAAGCCCTACCTGGCAATTGAGATAGATGAGCATGCCGCTGACGCCGGGGTGATTACTCGCTGCGAGGCATTTCTGGATGCTCTTGAGGGTGCTGGAACCGCCGGCACGGAAGCATACAAGCCACCGGAACACAGGAAGGAAGATGTTACAGGAAGAACTCTCTGGATTCCCCTGATGAGTGAAGCAAGTTATCTGGCAGCCGCCGCAGTACGCAATCGCGGTATTGATGCCCGCGTAATACCGTCTACAAATTCTGAAACCGTTGCTCTTGGCCGAACGGTGACTACAGGCAGGGAATGCTACCCGGCTATAATAACCGCCGGCAACATGCTGAAAATTCTGGAGACAAGCAGGCCGGAAGAGACCGCGTTCTTCATGGCAACAGCCTCGGGACCGTGCAGATTCGGCAGGTACTGTAATTTTCACAGACAGGTTCTGGAGAAGAAGGGATACCGTAATGTTCCGGTTCTTACCGCAACTTCCAGCGATTCCTATTCAGCCATTCCCGGTCTGGGATCGAGGAAATTCCAGAAGGATATGCTTCAGGGAATTGCAGCCGCTGATATACTGAAACGGGCTCTCCTCAGAGTTCGCCCCTATGAGGTAACGCCTGGAAGTGCTGACAGTCTGTTCAAAAAGTGGCTGGATGAATTTGAGAAAGCTCTTGAGGAGGGTTCTTCCCTTCCCAATCAGGCCAGGAAAGCCGCTGCGGAATTCAAAAGATTTCCAACGAAAGATATTCCAAGAAAACCCCTGGTGGCAGTTTTTGGCGAAATCTATGTAAGGAATGATGATTACGCCAATGACGAAACAATAAAGAAGGTTGAAGCACTTGGGGCTGAAGTGATATACACACCTCTTACAGAGTGGTTCGACTATGTGAATCACAGCTACATCGAGAAATCAAAGCAGAACAGAAAAACAGCTTCAGTGATCAAGGGTAAAGCAATCGGTATGGTGATCACAAAGGTGAAGAGAGCTGTGGAAAAACCCTTCGACAGTCTTCTCGAAAGCACACCCCATGCCTCAGCCTCTCAGATTATGAAGGCATCAACCCCGTATATGGCGGAGAACATTGGTGGAGAAGCTGTTCTCTGCATAGGTACTCCAATTGCCCTGCTTGAACACGGAGGGATTGACGGAGCGGTTAATGTGTATCCCTTCAACTGTCTTCCAGGTACAGTAGTGTCAGCGGTTTCAAGAAGAATCAAGCGTGATAAACCCGGGCTGCCCTGGCTGAATCTTGCCTTTGACGGTCAGGAGGATACTGATAACACATCAAGGTTTGAAGCTTTTATGGATCAGGTTCGCAGGCTTCATCACGGAAAGACAAGAGAAATGAAAGGGAGTAAAGCATGAACAAGACAGTAACAGGTTTGATCTCTTTTCTGGAGAATTCCCCGACCGCTTCCCACTGCGTACAGATATCCGCGGAGCTTCTAAAGAAAGATGGCTTCAGTGAGTTATCCATGGGAGAAGAATGGAATCTTAACAGAGGTGACAAGTACTATATAATTGACTCCACTTCAACTCTGGCAGCTTTTATAATCGGCAATAAGCCGGCGGCAGATGCCGGTTTCCGGATCATCGGCACCCATACAGACGCTCCCGGCTTCAGACTGAAACCGGAGCCCTATGCCTACACAGAGGGCCTTTCAACGCTTGGTGTGGAGATATATGGCGGTCCTACGGTTGCTACATGGTTCGACCGTGACCTTGGTCTTGCGGGCAGTGTCACCTTTATGGAAAAGAATCGTCTGACAACAAAGCTTTTCCGAATAAACAAACCTCTACTCAGATTTCCGTCACCCGCCATTCATCTTAACCGAACAGCGAACAAGGACGGCTTCAAGGCCAACGCGGAGGAGCAGCTGCTTCTTGTGTTCGGCGACGAAGAAGATGACTACGATACTCTCAAGAAAATGATAGCAGAGGCCGCAGGCATCAAAGCTGAGCAGGTGATTGATTTCTCCGGAGAGGTGTTTGATGTGCAGCCCCCCGCCCTGAACGGTGTAAAGGATAACTATCTCATCGCGGCAGGCATTGATAACCAGGCCAGCACCCATGCCGCACTGGCTGCCGTAACGGAAACAGCAACAGCCGATCCCACTGCAATAGTATTTCTTTTCGACAACGAGGAAATTGGCTCCAGAACGGTCAATGGAGCAGCTTCCCCGTTTATGGAAAGGGTACTTGAGCGCATTTCCGGTACCAGAGATGACTTCTTCAAAGCCTGCAGCCGCAGCATAAATGTCAGCGCGGACTGTGTTCACGCGATCCATCCCGGATGGGCAGCGAAGCACAGCAAGCTTTCCAAGCCCCAGCTGAACAAAGGCCCTGCTATCAAGATGTCTGCAGGGGGCAGCTATGCTTCCACCGCCAGAACATCCGCTTACTTCATGAAGTGCGCGGAACTGGCGGAAAGCCCAATCCAGAAATTTGTCTCCCGCGCGGATGGCAAAAGCGGGGGAACCCTGGGACCGATAGCAGCTACCGGTACAGGCATTCCCACAGTTGATGTTGGCAACCCCATGCTCTCCATGCACTCAGTGAGGGAAATGGCTGGAACCGTTGATCACGAAAACATGATCAACTGCATGAAAGTTCATCTGGAAGGGCAAATAGTAATCTCCATATAAAGTTGAATAGAAAATAAGTGAGTGGAAGAGTATCATGATTGCACCGGCCGGTTCACCCGATGGAGCGTTCTTTGTTATAATGACATCTGAGGTAGATCGAAAGCAATGACAAAAGGGAGGAAAACATGTATCTGCTTGCTGTTTGTGCCCTGCTTCTGAATCCTGAGCCACTGGAGAACCTTTTTGAAGTTCAGACACGCCCCGAGGACACTCTGATCACCACAGCCACTTTCATGGGCTATTCTCTCGGTGATTATTTCTATGCGGAGTTCACTGACGAGAACGGCGATATCTTTACTGTTGACCCTCCTACAGACAGAACTCCCGGTCTGGGAATCTTCCTTTTCCTGCACAGAGGAGAGTCTGTGGAGGTAACTCTTGTGAATGTACTTACCTTTATTCCCGAAGCAGGCGAATGTATCTTCCCGGTGGTTATGGATGCCGGCACAGAGCAGGAATCCTACTCTCAGTGGTATGAAAGAACTGTGGAAGAACTTGGTGTTACAGAAGCCCACGACCTGAGAAACCATTTCGGCAACCCCGAGACAACTGAAGAACCATTTCTCAGCAATGAATACATCCTTGAAACCGGTTCCAGATACAGCAGTATTCTGCTGCCGTTGCGAGAGAGAGACCAGGAGCGTGACTGACAATGGGCGTTGAGTAGAAAGGCTTCACGGTCGAGTTAGAATTCTTGGAGATTTGAGGAGAATAGCACCGCTATTTGACAATAATCTACGAGGATTATAGCCGATTGTGAAAC
>JAUVJW010000193.1 GCA_030596465.1 Candidatus Fermentibacteraceae bacterium
AGGTCAACCCGAACACCGCCTTCCTTCAGCTCTTTGCATGTTCAAATGCCAGGTGGGTAGAGGCCGGCTGTCTGGGCAACTGGTATCTGTTCGGCACAGACATGGGACTGCTTGTTTCCGGAGCGGCGAAAACAGGATCAATGCTTGATTTTGAATACTTCTACAATCCTGTAGGCTCGGGTTCAACCTTCGGTGAAGCCTTCAGAAACTGGTGGGAATACATGGCTCAGGGAGGGTTCTCACCCTCCGAAAGAGCGTGGTTCTATGGTAATGCCCTTCTTGGCGACCCCACTCTTAAACCTGTTGGCGGCTCAATGCTCAGTGCCGGAATTGAGCATGGTTACGGGTCAACGGATGCTTTCGCTGTTTCGACAAGCTCTCACTCCGATTGTTTCCCGGCGGTAGACACACACGGCAGCATGACAGCAGTTGCCTGGCTTACAGGTGAGAACGGCAGGCTGGATGTGGCGGCAAGGTTCTATGATGATTCTTCCGACAGCTGGAGCCAGGTTTACACAGTGGATGCCGATGAGTACTGGGATAATGCCGTATCGGTCTGCTTCGATGGCTCCGGGGTGCCATGGCTTGCCTGGAGCGATTTCGAACTGGCCACATACTCCTACAGAATAAAGACAGCTCACGGCATTCCCTTTGAATCAGTTGTTACAGCTGCTCCTCAGGATGGCTACCAGGTCAATCCCGATCTGGCATTCACCGACAGGATGTGGCTGATCTGGCAGGACTGGGAAACAACAGGCGGAAGAATTATGCTGAAGGCTCTGAATGGCTCTGTGCCCGCACAGCAGATCAGCAATACCGGGGAATGGGCGGAATCTCCTGTCATTTCAGAAGGCTCCGAGGGAGAACTACACGCTTTGTGGGTAAGGCAGACACTGACGGGAAGCTCTATTATGTGGACATCGGGCGACGAAACAGGCTTCGCCGCACCAACAGCGATTTCCTCAAGTAACTTCTGCCACTCACCGCACATAGCCCTTGTGGACGGTGCTCTTATCGCCGTCTGGCAATCTGATAAACCTGTCTCCGCAATAACTTCAAGAATCTGGAACGGCTCAGGATGGGCCGCTGAAGAAATTGTTATTTCCGGACAAAAACATTTCATCAATCCTGTATTATGCGCAACTCCCGGCGGAGAGCAAGCTGTGTACTGGCAGGAGGGCAGATCCAACGCTGTGGCAATGGCCTCGGTTCACAGCTCTGAAGGCTGGTCGATGCCTTTCCAGCCTGTTACCCCCGGTGGCCCGGTCTGGAGCCCTGTCGCTTCCGGCAACAACATCTTCTGGGCAGGTACACAGGGCGGAGACTGGAACATTTACACTGAAGCATCCACGGGAATTGAACGCAATGCTTATCTCACAGGTTTCATGCCATCTATTGTTTCAAACCCGGTGAGATCCAATCTTGAAATTCGCCTACCCCGGAACAGCCCGTCTTTCTCAGGGTTCATAAATGTGTTCGATATTACAGGACGAATGGTACTTGAAACAACTGCCTTCATTGAAGATGGCACAACACACAGTATTGACTGTAGTAACCTCCCCAGCGGCATCTATTCACTTGTTATCCAGAACGCTCATGCCCCTGTGCGATTCACACTGCTCCGATGACACCGTGTTTGGTATAATCGGGAAGAAGAAAGGTGTGAACTGATGAACTGGACACATTTAGGAGAAGCGGTTTTTCTGGGTCTTTCCGTTGGCCTTATGCTCTGGTTTCTTAAGAAACATGATGGACACAGCAGGCTGAAGCTCTGGGTAGTTACCACAGGAATTTTTCTGGGGTCATATATTGCCTTGAAAATGCTGGGAATTCCTCCGGAAGGTATGGGAATCAGAGTTCTTCTGGCAATTGCCATACTGATTGCTGCAAAAACCATTTTGCAGATACTTACACTTCTTCTCTGGGAACACCTCGCAAAAAAACACATGGAAATTCCCATTCCCAGACTTGTGGTTGATGTGATCAATTTCATCATCATGGCCACCGTTGCCGTGGTTCTGCTGAATGTTCTTTTCAACGTCAAACTAACTGCATTTCTTGTAACATCAACGGTTCTTTCCGCTGTTATCGGTCTTTCGCTTCAAGACATTCTGGGTAATGTCTTTGCCGGTCTTTCGCTTCAACTTGAGCGCCCATACGACATGGAAGACTGGGTTGAGGTGGATGGCATACAGGGCGCTATTGAGGAAATGAACTGGAGAGTTCTCACTATCAGAACCCGGAACAACGATATGATGACAATCCCCAACGCCACAGTGTCGAAAACCGTTGTTACCAATTTCAGCAAACCCACAAAACTCCATCTGACCCATATCTCCGTTGGTGTCGCATACGCCCATCCTCCGGAGCGGGTAAAGAAGGTACTCATGGGAGCTGTTTCAGACACCAATGGCATCAGTACAAAGCCATCACCTGCAATTTTTCTCACAGATTTCGGTGAAAGCTCCATCGAATATGATGTTCGTTTCTGGATCAAGGATTTCTCAAGACAACCACATATTGAAGATGCTGTCAGATCACGGATATGGTACTGCCTGCAAAGAGCCGGCATGAGCATTCCCTTCCCGATCAGAGATATCTATCTGCATACAGTAGCCGCAGATCACGAAGAAAGGCTCAGAGCGGAGTTGCGAGAAGACATCAACCGTGAACTGAAGACAGTCGATCTGTTCAAACCTTTGACTGATGGAGATATAGCTACACTTGCTGATTTTTCATCCATCCTCGGTTACACTCGCGGTGAAACAATGGTGCGACAGGGTGACGACGGTGACAGTCTATACATCATACGCTCCGGTTCCGTGGAAATCACACTGAAAACCGGCAAGAATGAACCTGTTGTGCTGGCCAGTCTGGGCCCCGGCAATTGCTTCGGCGAAATGAGTCTTTTGACAGGCGAACCCCGCTCTGCCACTGTAACAGCCCTGGAAGAAACCCAGGTTGTGGTTGTAGACAAAAACGGTCTGCAGGCCCTTTTTGAATCAAATCCAGCACTTGTAGAACCCCTGAGCTCAATGCTTGAAAGGCGCAGAGAAGAACAGGCTGCCTCAAGAACAAAAACCTCTAAGCGCAAAAGAAGAATTGAAGAAAAGTCCGGTGATAAGCACAAAGATGACATTCTGGCCAGAATGAAATCTTTCTTTAAGCTCAATTAAGGAAGGCCGGGTGAAAACCCGGCCTTCAGCTTATCTTAACATCCGTAATCGAAGATCCAGCCTTAGCTGAACTACTCTATTCTGGTAGTTGCGCCTTCCACCGGAGCAAAGAGTTCGCACTCTACACCGGGAACATTCAGGTAGAGGAATTCCTCTACCCTGCCCGCGAAGTCAAGACGGTTCTCCTCATGGGCAAAACCATGACCCTCTTCACCGTAAACCACATAGAGTACCTCGGTGCCGATACCTCTCAGGGCTTCTACCATCTGATCGCTCTCGTCAATAACCACTCTGGGGTCATTCTCGCCCTGAACTATGAATATGGGCATTGTGATGTTTTCCGGGAAATTCACGGGAGAAGCCTCTTCAAGCATCGCTCTGTCCGCTTCATCATCGATGTTGCCCACTCTTATGTCCATAAGAGCCTTCAGGGGACGCCAGTATGGCGGTACGGTCTCCATGAAGGTTATGAGGTTTGAGGGTCCGAAGAAATCCACTGCGGCGCAGTAGAGTTCAGGTGTGAAAGCAGCACCTGCCAGAGTGGCGTACCCGCCGTAGGATCCGCCAAGAATAACTACCCGTTCAGGGTCAGCGATACCGTTCTCTACGGCCCAGTTCACGCCGTCGGTAATGTCATCCTGCATCGTTCTTCCCCACTGCTGATTACCGGCGTTGAGGAATTCTTTCCCAAAACCGGTGGAACCGCGGAAGTTAACCTGAAGAACCGCGAACCCCCTGTTGGCAAAAAGCTGACAGAATGGTTCATAACCGTAAGAATCACGATACCAGGGACCACCGTGCACATACATGATAGCAGGATACGGTCCCTCTCCATAGAACTCGGGATCAGGCTTTGTAAGATAACTGGGCAGTATAAACCCGTCTCTGGATGTTATCTCAATCGGCTCAACTTCGGCCAGATTGTAATCCGCGAGGGCCGGAATTGCCGTGAACATCTCCATCATTGTACCGTCTGTTCTGTCATACAGGAAGTAGACTGCGGGATTATCCACCGTGTAGTAAACCACTATCCAGGTGCTGTCGGCGTTGTCCTGCGATGCTGTACCAA
>JAUVJW010000144.1 GCA_030596465.1 Candidatus Fermentibacteraceae bacterium
GATACCCACTGCCACTTGTTCATGGAGCCCCTCAGTCGTGATACAGGAGGCGTGCTGGAGAGGGCATATGCAACAGGTGTGGAAAGGCTGATAGTTCCGGCGGTTTCTACTGATAGCTGGGATGCCTGCTCTGAACTTGCTCTTCTTCCCGGAATAAGCTGCGCTCTGGGTGTTCATCCATGGTGGGCTGATGACGGGGTAGATGTTAATGAGCTTCGAAGGAAACTGATAGAAACAGGAGCCTCAGCTATTGGAGAAATTGGTCTGGACTGGAAAACTGAGGTTCCAAGACAGAAACAGTACACTGTTTTTCTGAAACAGCTCGAACTTGCCTCAAAAATGGATTTGCCGGTGATTCTTCACTGCCGGAATGCCTTTGAAGAAATGCTTGAGCTTTTGAAAAAACATCATGTTCGCGGTGTTATACATGCCTGGTCCCGGGCTCCTCAACTCATGAACAGATTCATTCAGGCAGGCTTGCATATCTCTTTCGGAGGAGCAATTACCAGATCAAGCGCCAAAAAAGCCCGAGAAAGTGCCGGGCAGGTTCCGGCAGATCGCTTTGTTCTTGAGACGGACTCTCCGTCAATCGGTCTCTCCGGGGTTCCTTCCGGTGAATCGGAGCCCAGTCATGTTGCCGCTGTTGCACAGGCAATGGCTCAGATAAGAGGAGAGAAACTGGAGGATATTCAAGCGGCGGCATGGGAAAACTCAACCTCGTTATTTGGGGATATTTCATGAAGGAGAGATTCAAAAGGGTAGTGAATTTCTATGGTGAGTATGGGTTTGAGAAAATAAGGAATACAAGAGTTCTCATCGCCGGTCTCGGCGGTGTTGGCAGCCACTGTGCCTCAGCCCTTGCCCGTTCCGGAGTGGGAAGCCTTGTTCTGGTGGACTTTGACCACATTACAGAGTCCGGCCTTAACAGAAATGCAGTGGTTGGGGAGGAGTGGCTCAATAAACCCAAGACTGAAGCTCTGTCGCGTACACTTGCCTCTTTGTGCCCCGATACTGAATACATTCCAGTGAAGCTCTTCATAACAGAAGAAACACTGAAAGCTCATGATTTCATGAGAAATTCAAACATGGTTGTTGATGCCATCGACAGCGTAAATCCGAAGACTCAACTGCTTCAGTACTGCGTGGAAAGAAACACTAAGGTTTTCAGCAGTATGGGTGCCGCCGGCAGGCGGGATCCTTCAAAGATTGAAACAGGGGACATAAGCTCCACAACAAACTGCCCCCTTGCCAGAATGGTAAGGAAGTTTCTGAAAAGGCGTGGCGTTACCACCGGCATATCTTGTGTGTGGTCTACGGAAAAAGGAGTAAAGCCACTGCCACCGGATGCAAACGAACCCAGACTGGATAGAAGGGGTAGAATCCGAAACACCCTTCCCAGTCTTATTACAATGCCCGGTATTTTCGGATACACTCTTGCGCAAATGGTGTTGGATCACATTTCTTCAGATTAAAGAAAACTATTGTTTCAACAAAATAAATAAAACTATTGTTTCAACAAAAAAAGTGGCGGGGGCGTGTGGGAATCGAACCCACCCAGGATGGTTCTAGCACCCGACATCGGATTTGAAGTCCGAGAGGAACACCAGCTCCTTTCCGCTCCCGCTGATACCCTAAAGATTACGAATTTCCGGGAATTGTCAAGTTGCCCCGATTCTAGTATATCCTATACTTGTGATTACAGTTACTGGAGGGGATAATATGGAAGTAAATGCAAAAAAAATAGTTGAAGCTTTGGCATCAGTGCCGGATCCAGACTCACGTATTAAAGAATTGTTGAATAAATTACCAGAGGGTCAGGAGATAGTTGAATTATTCGTTGAATTAGACCGTAATGCTGTTGCATCCCCTGCCCACTGTCTTGCATTCTTCACGATTGTTGATGTTTCTGTCTTCGCAGATAAGATGATTCGTATGTCATACGAACAATTGCTTAAGGAAAGTGAACCCCTTTGTCCGGATATTGTGAAGATATGGAAAAACATCGAGTCTCTGAAGAAAGACCAGAAATTGAATTTTATGGCAAGATGCTCTCTTCTTCTGGAGGCCGCATGTCTCGGATGGCAGGATGCTCGCGATGTTGGCCGGGCTTCCGGTTCACTGTCAGGTTCATCCATGCTTGTCTTCCTCTGTGGAGGTGAGGATGAGGGCTCACAAATCCTTCGTACAGAATCAGGTTCATGGCCATCAGGTATCTGGAAAAAGATGGAGGAAGTTCTTGAGGAACTTGACTTCACAAGAGAGAAGGACAGAAGCTGGAAATACCAGATCGATCTGGATGTCAGATCTCGTCTAGTTTCCGGCACTAACATAAAAGCTTATGTAAAGACGGGTACCAGCACTCTTTCCCCATTGGCTCTGGCCAGACTTTCGCAGAATCTGGTAACGAGATTCAGTCTGCTTCTTCGTACTATCAGTATGTATCCCGCGGATCATCCTTCCATAGCGCCGGCACTTGACTCCTTCATCGAACTTCTGGATGCCTTTGCTGACAGTGAGGCCGGCATGGTTGCTCTGACCATTCTCGGGGGAGAACTCATGTTGAACAATGTGAAGGTGAAATCAAAAACAAAATCTACACAGAACTTTCTTGTACATCTCACAGAACGAAGGATAAACAGTATTTCGTTCCAGCTTGGTCTGGATTCGGAAAACCTGTTTACTTTTATTGAACTTCTCAATCGCAAACCTGTTCAGATAAGGGAACGCGGTGGTTTGAGCGAAATGTGTCGAACCAGAGGTATTGAGAATGTTTCAGTTGATGAGTTCAGATATGCTCTTGTTGCCAAAGATGGCAAACTTGTGTCGGAAGTTGTGACCGGGTCGGTAGACAGCACTCTTGAGGATATTATTTTTAGAGAACTCATTGACAGGCTTCAAAGGGGTGATTCCATCAAGGATATACCCACGCAACAGTTAGGAGAGGCTCTTACCCGTATTCTTGAGGAAGCTTCTTCCGGTTCAGGTAAATACAGATCCATGCTGGCTGATTTTGTTGCAACACTTGATCCCACTATTCTTGAAAAGGGCATTCTAGTCAGTAGAGAGTTGCAGAAAACCATGGCATGGGGAGCCCTGAGAAAAATAATTGACAAGAATCTTGAGGATCTGGACAGTCAGGTTCAGGATCACATTCTGGAAGCACTTGAAAAGCTGAACCAGCTTGCCTGCATTGGTGCTGAAAGGGGTAAAACCCACAGTGTAATGCATGTAACCGACAATGTGCGGGGTATTCTTCTTGAGGGTTCTCTGCCACCTGACTCGCTTTTTGCTTCTATAATTCTGCTTGGTTCTGTATGCGAGAGACTTATTGCCACAGGCAGGTTAACCTCAGCCTCAGAACTGGTTTCTACAATCTCTGATTGCAGGATGCTTCCTGTTGATACTCCGGCTCACGCAAGCGCTCTTCGAAGGGGTCTTTCCGAAGCATTCAGAAGAATTGATACACCCGAGGCTGCTGATGTGATTTTACAGGCATTTATGGAGTCTGATGAGAGCAGGTATCAGGCTGCGGAGAGAATCACAGCTCAAGTTATGTTCAGGAATCTGGGGATGCGCCTGGTTGATCTCTTTCTTGAAAGAAAGCGTGAGGTCAGAGCCCGGGTATACTCGGTACTCAGAAGGTTTGGAACAGGATATTTACTCATGTTTCACAACAGAATTGATGAACTTGAACGAGGCGGTCTTTCGGTGAGAGACAGCGATACCGGGCGATTTGTCACTCAAGACTGGTACATTATGCGAAATCTGGTGTCTCTTCTTGGCGATCTGGGATCTGATACATCTTTGCCTGTTCTGGAAAGACTTTGCTACGATTCAGATGACAGGGTCAGGAGACAAGCTCTGGTTTCATTGATGAAGGTTTCCGAGGATAAGGCTATTTCATACGCATCCAATATGATAGGTGATCCATCAAAGGATGTTGCTGTAGTAGCGGTGGATGTTCTGTCAAAGTCTCGGAATGCTGATAGAGGTCTTATCCCGGCCATGCTTCGACTTATGCATACACTGCCTTCGGCCAGAAGGACACTGATGCGATTCTTTGCGAAATTGTACGATGATAGTGCAGTTCAACGGCACTTTCGCAGTGCGTTTTCTCACTGTCGGGGTGTTCCGTTTGGTGACGAAGACACCATGCACGACGGTCTGGTCGTTTTGATCAGATCAGGAAAAACTGAAGATATTGATGCTTTGAAAAGCTTCCTTGAAAAAAATTCCGGGGGGAAGTTCAAAAGAGCATCCGCCCCGGAGAATGTGCTTGCTACAGTATTAGCAGCAATAGATATGATAAAGTCAGCTCAAGCAGTTGAGAATTCTGTCACCACCTGATATCTGCCCCGAAGAAGAAATGTCTCGCAGGTGAGTATGCATTGGGATTACCTGCAGGTCCCCCGGCGATATGATCCGGCTGGCCGTCTCCATCCTGATCACCATCCCACCAGGCAATATTATAGATATGATCCAGATTTGTTCTGTTGAAAAGATTGTACACATCCATATAAATGTTGAATGTAGTTTGCCCGAGCCAGAATCTTTTTTCCACTCTGAGATCTGTATTCATTCTCCAGGGATATCTTTTCTGGTTGCGGAAAAATGGATGGGTGCCGTGGGAAGCGTTATCATATGGTATGCCGCTTCCGTAGCTTGTGTTTATCCTGAAACCAAATCCTTCCAGCCAGTTCTGCCTCAGAAAAGAGTCTCCCCTTTCAATCATCAAGCCGGCGGAAGCATTTGCGGTGTGTCTCTGATCCCAGTCAAGATAGATATCGTCTCTGGGAATGGGGTACTGACTTCCCCAGCCGTAGGAATAATTCTCGGTAGGGGAGGATTCTCTGCCCCTGGCAACACTGTATGAGTAGTTCGCCGCGAAAGAGAAATAGCGGGAAGACCTTCTGAGCAGCCCCAGCTCCCCCCCCAGACTGTGCCGGTTCCATCGCTGTTTACATACTGCCAGTATTCTTCCGTGGTTTCCTGAAGTCCTGTGGAAACCAGGCCGGTAATGGTTTTGTTGTATGCAACCATCTCTACCATTGTGAAGGGATCAAACATGTGCTTGAATCCAAGTTCATATGCTACTGTTTCCTCGGGATCCAGATCCGGGTTTCCGGCAAGGGGTTCCCCTGAAGATGATGAGCTGGACTGGCTTTCATAGTACATCATGCTCAAACCGGGTATCTGGTAGTAGTGGCCGTAGCTTGCTCTAATCATATCTCTCTCTGAAACGGGATGAGATACACCGAGCCTGGGGCTGAGTTTGTACTTGGTTTCAGCATCATCAGCATTTGGATCAATTATATCAATTCTTGCTCCAAGGTTAGCGATCAGACCTGCTGTGTATTCGATTCTATCCTGAGCGTATATTCCGTGAAATATCGGAGAACCGTCCCATGAAGAATAGGTGACAGTGTACCCCGGCGGAGAGTAGATGTCCCATCCCTGAGAGTCGAAGAACCTTCCCTCATAGCCGGTTTTCAGCTGGTTGTAGGCGTTGA
>JAUVJW010000050.1 GCA_030596465.1 Candidatus Fermentibacteraceae bacterium
GATTGAAGCGTTCTTACAGAGAAAATTGCCATTCGGAGCAATAGCCACCGTAATTGATGAGGTTGTGAATTCCACACAAACGGAACCTGTTGAAGATTTTGCCCACATTCTTCATGTGGATTCCACAGCACGAAAGAATGCCCGAAAGGCGGTTAATCGTATATGCTCTCAGTAGTGGCGGTTGTAGTTGGTCTTGGAATGATCGTTTTCTTTCACGAACTGGGTCATTTCCTGGTATCAAAAGCAGTGGGACTTTCCGTGGAAAGATTCAGTATTGGTTTTCCTCCGTTTATTTTCAGAAAAAAGACAGGGGAAACTGAGTACTGTATCGGTTCTATTCCACTGGGTGGCTATGTGAAGGTTGACCTCGGCGTGGGAACTGAGAACGCGTCTCCCATTATATGGTGGAAGAGAGCTATGGTTGTACTGGCAGGCCCTGCCATGAACCTTGTTCTTGCTGCTGTTTTAATGTTTGTTGTACTGAGCATAGTAGGTACAGAAGTTCCGGTGATCGATGCAGTTGTGGGTAGTACGCACATGAATGGTCTTGAGACAGGAGATGTTATTCTAGAGGTTTCAGGCACACCTGTTGAAAACTGGTCAGACCTGTACAAGCTGGTTGAGCAACACAACAGTGGAGACTTTCTTGTACAGAGGGGATCTGAAACTCTCACCGTTCTATTTGATCTTCCTATAGACAGTATTCCCGGGTTTAGCCCCTTGATTCCAACTATTGTTGAATCTTCTGTAGGCATGCCCGCTTATGAAGCAGGTATCAGATCGGGAGACAGTATTATTTCCGTGAACACAGTACCTGTCATTGATTTCTCAGAGCTGCAGCGGGAGGTATCTCAATTCGATGGGCAATTCCTTGAAATTGTTTATTCAAGAAGCGGTTCACTGGATACCGCATGGGTTGAACCAATGAACTACCAGGAAAGAAGCATCATTGGCGTGACCGCATTGAGTGAAACTCGAACAATAAAGCTTCCCATCGGCAGTGCAATTATCGTCAGTGCCCGAGCTTCCCTGGATGGCGCCAGAACTTTTTTTACAAACCTTATACAGATGGTAGCCAAACCTGCAGAGCTTATTGAAATGTCAGGCGGCCCTGTTTTTGTAGCAGAAACCCTTGGGCAGCAGGCTACATTCGGCCTTTCAAGATTTCTTGAGACTATCGCGTACTTCTCTCTGGCTATTATGGGATTCAACCTGCTTCCACTTCCCATCCTCGATGGTGGACAGCTTTTGTTCATCCTTTTTGAGGGAATCCGCGGCAAGCCCGCATCGAAAAAAGTAATACAGACTGCCCAGCAGATTGGTGTGATGCTTTTGCTTTTACTCTTTGCCGCTGTGATCTTCAAGGACATTGCAAGAGTTGTAACCCGGGTTCGTTAGTGTCAGCTTAATGCGTCGCTATTCTGACTTTCAGCAAGGCACTGGTTTGTGCGCATAGCACCGCTGCCGGGGCTCTGAAGAGCAACTCGATCCCGCGGCATAACTGCACAATGCCTATTGTCAATCACGCTCCCGGCTGTTTTTGTGATTCTGCACTTTAGTATCAGTTCGAACTGGCAATAATTTATCAACAACACTATGCTATACATATGAGACTGAAGAAGAGGATTGTTCAGCCCAATTGATTCAGCCAGTGGGGTTGATGTATTCTGGCAAATTGGAGTCGCAATGCAAGCATATGCCTACGAATTAATGATGAGTAAAAGTGGAATTTTAACTTTAAAGAATCTTCCTTTCACTGCCGGTGAAATGCTGGAGATTATTATCATCCCAAAACCCAGAGTTAAGCATGATGAGAAGCGGTATCCATTCTGGGGGAAACCTGTTACTTATCACAGTCCTGCCGATTCAGTGGCGGAAGCCGATTGGGAGGCTTTGAAGTGATTATCCTGGATACCCATATCTGGATTTGGTGGATTCATAATGATTCTCTGTTAACCGATGAATTCCGCACTATCATTCAGGATAATGAAGACAAAGGTCTTGGAGTTAGCATTTTTTCATGTTGGGAAGTTGCAAAACTGGTAGAGTTAAAAAGGTTGATTCTTCACTGTCCGTTAGCTGAATGGATGGAGACTGCAGTAAATTATCCAGGTGTTGAAATACTCAATCTTACTCCGGAAATATTAATCGAGTCAACTCAACTTCCCGGGAAATTCCACAGAGATCCAGCTGACCAGATTATTGTGGCAACCGCTCGGATACACGATTGTTCATTGCTGACAATGGATGAGAAGATTCTCAATTATTCGCACGTGAAGCTCGCTATCTAGAGTTCAATGTTTCTTGAACAGCGTCAAGAAAGGTTAGGCTAAGAAATTGGCTGCTGGTAATGGAGTTGTGAAAAGAAGCGTTATTACAGTTCTGCTATTGATCACCGTAATGGCCTGTGGCAACAAGGAAACCGTTAATGAAATCATTACACTCAACAAGGTAATGGTAATTGACGGCGGTCTGGATATCGAGAATTACTTCACCCCGGCAAACATCGTAATAGACAGCGAAGGCCGGATATTCATATTTGATCCGATCTGTATGAAAATTGCCGTTTATGACCGGAGCGGAGAGTATCTGTTCGAGTTTGGTGGACCGGGTGAGGCACCCGGTGAGTTCAGCTTCCTTTTCTACAACTGCGATATAGATGCAGATAACAACATCTACACCATAAACAGCCCATCCTGGATCGAAGTGTTTGCCAATGACGGAACATACTTGAAGAGAATAACACCTCGTGCAGAGTTTGTATTCGATATTGCAGTATATGATTCAAGCAGAATCTACATTAACGCAAGGGTCCTCACCGGCCCTCGGGAACACTGCTGCATTATGGAAATTGACGGGAATGGTGAGACTGTCAACGAATTTGGAAGTGTCGATGCAGATCTGGAGGATATCCCACTGTGGCAGCAATCCTCTGTAATGTCATGCGTCATCGATATTGATGATGACGGGTATGTGTACTACACAAGTATTATCGACTACAAAATATTCAAGTACGATTCAAGCGGTGTTCTTGTGTATGCTGTTGAAGGAGAAACACCATTTGAAGCCGGCTGGGAACCTCAACCTCCATACGGGCAGCGAACAGTGATACCTGTTGTCTGGGATCTTTGTGTTGATCAGGACAGAATCTATGTATTGTGGGCTCAGGAAGGCATGGAGAGAGGATACAGGGTGGATGTGTTCAATAAGGATTCAGGGGAGCTTCTGGGTTATTTCTATTCACAGGTTCCCTCGGAAACAAGAAACATGTTTATCAAAATTGTAGACGGTTCTATTTTCTTTACAGCGTCGCGTGACGACGGTATTGTCTGCAAGTTTAATATGGAATACTGAAACAACCCAAGGTCCTTTTTACAGCATTTCCGCTTGAATGGCCTCCTGGTGAGCCTGCAATTGAAGCTGATCCAGTTTCATGGCAGTGTCCGCGGCTGCCCTGAAGAATGTGGGCCAGACATCGGTGTGTTTCACAGACATCAGTTCAAGCTCTGATATTAGTTCCTCACCCGGAGCTTCAGACCAGTTCGAGTCGGCTGGAAGATAAGCCAGGTTACGGGCAAGCATACCGGCTCCGGTGGAGATTATGTTCATCTGTACAGGAGTCAGCTCTGTGGTGGAACTTTCTCCACAGGCAAGCAGGAGAATCAGAGGTATCAGTATAGTTGTTGTTTTCTTCATGACCCTAATATGCAAAGGAAGATGGAACGGGCACATTCCCGGCTCACATTGCTATAATACATAGATTGGGAGAGTTTTCTGTTGAAGGGAGAGACTTGAGATTACTTATTTTGTTATTGCTATTACTTTCATTACCAGTGTTTGCCACGGAATACGGGCGAACCAAGATTACTGGAACCGATGATGACTGGTGGGTTATTCATTCCACTCATTTTGATGTTTATTATGAAGCAGGTACTGAGTGCGTAGCAGAGAGTACTGTTGTTATCGCAGAGAGGGAGATCCGTCTCCTGGGGGATACCTTTGACTATCTTCCTTCCAGTTCTATTCCTGTAATTGTGTACCGTTCTCCTGCCAGATTCAGGCAAACTACACTACTGCGCGGTGATATGGGCGAGGGTGTCGGGGGGTTTACCGAGTTTTATAAAGGCAGGATTGCTGTTCCCTTTACGGGAATATGGAGCGATTTCAGACATGTGATCGCTCATGAGCTGAACCATGCCTATGTGTTTGACATGCTGTATCATAGAGAGTTGACCGATATAATAAGAAGTAGAGCGCCTCTGTGGGTAATGGAGGGTCTTGCTGAGTACACATCCCTGGGATGGGATACTTCAAGCGAAGTTGAATTCAGAGATATGGTTATCAACAATATGATTGTAAGCGTTGGAGAACTCAACCGCAGGCAGGACTACCTTGTTTACCGTGAGGGACAGGCTATCTACCACTTTATGAATGAGCGATACGGTGAGGACAGATATCATGATTTCGTGAGGCATATGAAAAACCAGGATGGTATTGAAGGTGCCATGGAGGAAGCCCTCGGAATGACTGTTAATCAGTTCAGTGAGCGATTTATTGAATGGGCCAGGGAAACCTACTGGGCAGATGTCTCCGATGGAGAGAGTCCATCCGATATTGGTACACCGATAATGCAGGGAGAGGGACCGCAGGCTTCCCGAGTGGTTTTGTCCGGGCCTGTGATCTCCCCGGATGGTTCAAAGGTGGCTGGATGTGAATACTATCACGCCCGGTTTTCAGGTGTTGTTCGATCAGCAGTAAATGGGGAGGAAGTATTCAGACCTGTCAGTGGTGGCGGTGTCTTTGAAGAGGCAGTATCACCTATGTATCGTGCGATGGCTTTTTCTCCAGGTTCAGACTCTATTGCTGTTGCTTTTCATCAGATAACAAATGACGGTATTAAGATCGCGGCCATGGATGGAGATCCGGTAACCCTTCCACTTGGATTTGAAATGATTCGTGATCCGGTATGGAGTCCTGAAGGAGGTCAGATCGCTTTCAGTGCTCTTCAGGACGCCACTCTTGATATCTGGCTGTATGACATGGGCTCTGAGAATCTTACCAGGATCAGCGATAATGAACAGGGAGAATTTGATCTCTGGTGGGGAGAGAGCGGTATCTGGTGCGTATCTGAGATTCCCGACTGCGGAGAGAGAACTATCCAGTGCTGGCAGACTGACGGAACCGTTGAGCTGGTTCATTCCTGCATGGAGGATCTTTCTGCTCCGGTAGAGACTCCCGGCGGTGTGATATTCATCTCGTCAGAACAAGGAGATCCCAACTTTTATCTTCTGCAGGGAGATTCTCTTCCAATTCTTAAACTCACTGATCTTTATATGACCCCGGAGTCTCCTTCATGGGCGGATTCATCCGGTATTGCTTTGTTCCAGTCTTCTGACTGGTTCGGTTCCGGTTTGTTCATTGCGCGAGATCTGGACGGGGGAAGAGTTGAGGAAACCAGCTCTGTTCATGAGTGTGGTGACCGGGGGATGCCTGAGTTTTTTCGATATGAAGCAGGTAACTGGAGGATATCTTCATACCAGCCGGAGTTTTCACTGGACGAGGTCTCCGCCAACGCAGGGTTTGATTCTTACTCAGGTCTGACCGGTAATTCCTATTTCCTTTTCAGCGATGTGCTCGCTCGACATCAGATGGGTATTCTGTCAAATTTCAGCGGACAGGTCAGTGATATGGATCTTGCCGTGATGTACAGCAACATGGAGCACCGTTACCAGACAGGCGGTTCCGTTTACCGTTATGTATCCAGATATGTATTTGAGGATTCTCTGGGTAACAGAGACTATGTACGGGATATAAACATGGGCTGCGCGCTGGGAATGGACTATCCTTTCACGAAAGCGCTTAGAGCGGGTATTTCCGCCAATTACAAAAGGGTATCGCGAGAGGGTCTCTGGTCGAATGATATGCTTTTCAGGGAAAACATCTTTTCTGTTCAGACTAATCTTGTTTATGACAATGCTCTCTGGGGAGCTGTCGGACCCAGAGTTGGAAGCAGAATGAGTGTAAATTTCGATTATGCCCCGGGCCTCTGGGATAATGCCGAGTATTTTACAGCTATGATGGATCTTCGGGAATACACCTGGTTATCCTCAGAGGTTACTCTGGCTACAAGATTGGCTGGAGGTATCAGTTTCGGAGACAACAGGCAGAGATTTTTCCTCGGAGGCACTCTGCCTCATAGAAGAAGCACAGGAGATGTTGAGGGCGTGGGAGATGTTTACCAGTTCTATGCCAGCTATGCCGATCTTCTTCGTGGCTGGGATTACGTATCACTGAATGGCACAAGATACGGAGTTGGTTCTGTCGAATTCCGGTTCCCTGTTGTCAACTACCTTAGTCTTGCCGCTCCCATACCAATGACTTTTACCAGGGGCAGAGGCGTTATCTTCACGGATCTGGGATTCGTTTCCGACGATCTCAGTACATTCAAGGGTGCCAGAGGCCACGGAGGATACAGACTGGAAGATATCAAGATGTCATTTGGAACCGGATTTCGCTTGAATGTTGGCTATTTTGTGTTAAGAACAGACATAGCCTGGCGGACGGATCTGGCCAGTGTAAGCCAGAAACCCAAATATTACTTTACAATGTCCACAGAATTTTAACAGGGAGGTAGTTTGCACTTATGAGATTGGTTCTATTCGTGTTAGTGTCCTTTTCGGTAGCTGCTCTTGCCTGGCAGTGTCCCGCTTGTGGCGGTGAGAATGAGGGATCCTTCTGTGTTAATTGTCACCTTCCCCGACCTCCCGAGGGTATGGTGTATGTGCCTGCCACTTCCGTGGAAGTGAATGGAATCATGGTGGATGTTTCCCCGTTCTTTATTGACGCGCAACCTGTTTCGTACAGAGACTTTATTCCCTGGCTTAACGGATCTGGATTCAGTGTTGATGAATTAGGCATCATTATTACAGGTGGCGGTGATGAGACAATGCAATTCCTTGCCTTTACTCCATTTATGGGTGATGAGAACAGGGGAGGTATTACTGTTCCTTCACAGTGTCTGGAGAACCCGGCTGCATCAATTACCTGGAGCGGAGCTCAGTCTTTCCTGTCAGATACAGGAAAGCGCCTCCCCACTCTGGCAGAGATGGAAGCAGCATCTTCACGAGGATTGATAGATACCTGGGACTCGTATGATGCCATGCTTTCTTTTGCCGGATGGATGCAGGAGTCTATGGGAGAAATGCTGGGCGTACTGAATGCTCAGGCAATGTTTGCCGGATACAGTTCCGCGAACGAAAGAATAATGTGGGAACTTACCGGAACAGTTTTCGGTGGCAGTTCCACGGCGACAGCAGTTTCCACCGATGTTATTTACATTACCCTTTTCAAGGCTCTCAGTGAGCCTCTTATTTCATCAACAAGCAGAGATATGGGTTATTTCAATGTAATATTCCGAGGGGCCATTGAGGTTCCCTGAACAGCTCTGAAAGGAGTCAGAAAATGAAAGTATTTATCATGGCATTTGTTTTTGTTCTTCTTGTTATTACCGCTTGCGGGGGCAGGGAAGTCACAAGAACTGAAACCGATACTGTTACAGATCTCAGTGGCTACTGGAACGATACAGACGCTCGCATTGTTGCCGATTCTATTGTTGACCAGTGTCTCAATGGCCGCTGGTTTGATACACGGAGCAGTGAAGACAGCAGAGTAAGAGAGCTTCCTGTTATCGTTGTTGGCGGTGTTCGCAATCAGAGTACTGAACACATAAGTGTTGATGTGTTCATGTCCGAAATTGAAAGATCCCTTTTGAATTCGGGACGATTCCAGATTGCCGCTGGAGGCCGTGAGCGCGATGAAGTTCGTGGTGAGAGAAGAGATCAGTCAATATTCGCCTCTCCCGAAACTGCTGCCGAATTCGGACGCGAGGTTGGTGCAGATTATGTGATGACAGGAACAGTTAATTCAATTGAGGATCAGGAAGGCGATACAAGAGTTATTTTCTACCAGGTTAATATTGAACTCATCGATGTTGAGACTGCCCTTAAGGTATGGATGGGATCTGCTGAGATTAAAAAAGTTATAGAGTGGTAAAATGAGAATCATCCTGGTTCTTACCAGGTTTCTTCTTGTTATGTCCTGCGCTGTGGCATACACAAACACTATGGCACCTGTGATAAAGGACCTGGATCATGGCCATAACTCAGAAGCCATAACAAGACTGAAAGATGTGTTCCCGGACAGCACAGGCAGGGATCGTCTGCTTTATCTTATGGAGCTTGGCAATCTTGCCAGATACGCAGGGCAGCAGAGCATTGCTCAGACTGTTCTTCTCCGGGCGGACAGACTCAGTGATAACCTTCGGGGAACCGAAATCGGGCAGCAGGCTCAGTCAATGATCACGAGTGATCTGGCTCTGGACTTCCGCGGCGCGGATTACGAAAAGGTTTTCATCAATTACTGCCTGGCTTCAAGCTATGCGGCATCCGGCAACATAGAAGATGCAGTTGTTGAAGCCAGACGGGTGAATGAAAAGCTGAAGGAGATCAACACCCACTACGAGGCAAATCCAAACAGGTACACGGATGACGCTTTTGTTCGGTATTTTATGGGAGTTCTTTACGAGATGGATGGAGACTATGACGATGCTCTTATCAGCTATCGCCTTGCTCTCGCCACCTACGATTCTACCTATGCTGAAGAATACAATCTCCCCGCTCCCCGGCAGCTCAAGTCTGATGCCATGCGTCTGGCTGATTACAATGGATTCGAGAGTCTTTTGTCTACTTTTGAGACTCGGTGGCCGGGGGTAAGCTGGAGCGGGTCGGGACCCACAGCGGATATGGGCGAGATCGTCGCGGTGATTGAGCTGGGCAACATCTCACAAAGAAGAGCTGAAGATTTTGCCGTTTATTCCAATGACAGGGTTTACAGTATGGCGCTTCCTGCAATCCCTGACTTTCCACGCCGACGGGTAACGGGATCACTCTCCGCGAGTGGTAGAACCACAAGCATTTTCCTTGTTGAAGACCTCAACGGGATTGCCAGGGAGAATCTTGAAGACGAGGCCGGAAGAAACGTTGTGAGAGCAGCAGCAAGGCTGGCTGTAAAAGCGGGACTGGCAAACCTTGGTGAGAATGTTACTGAACAGCTCACCGACAACGAGAATGTGAGTTCCGGAGTAGGACTTATTCTGAGCATCATTGGCGCTGCTACCGAGCAGGCAGATCTCAGAGCATGGCTTACACTTCCGGCACAGATACAGATGGCCCGTCTGCAGGTACCTCCCGGAAACTGGCCGGTAGATATTACGATTAATGGCAGGAGATTCACTCACAATCCTGTAACAGTACAGGCTGGAGAGATTACTCTTGTTTTTCTGAGAGAGGATATCTAGAGCAAATGAATCTTGCTTCTCTTATTGACCAC